>DATGMT010000058.1:0-6896 GCA_035307265.1 Aequorivita sp. | reverse complement strand
TCAATTGTTATGGCGTAATCATAAGCCATCGAAAGCCCAAATGCTGTGTTTGGATGTTCTCCCACTCGAATTGGGTAGTTTAGAACTGGAAGAAACTCCTTATAGCGGAACACCATTAAATCGGCTAGTGGTTTTAAGTTTTGATACAATTCCTGCGCCATTGGATCATCCCATTTATAAAGCGTTTCAGAAAGTTTCAGTAACCATGCCCAACCATAAGTGCGTTCAAACGATTTGTTGACTGGCTTCTGGAAAAAAGCTACTTCAATAGCTACATTTTCTGGAGTTATTTTTTCTTTTAAGATACTTCTCACTTCGCTTGCTCTATCCATTTCTGGAAATTGTTTCAGCAACGTCACCATCGACCAATAGCCATGAACGGCGCTATGCCAATCAAAACAGCCGTGAAAAATTGGATGTACGTCAATCGGTTCTACCAAATCCGTTTTATTTTCCAATACATGGCCCGGCTTGTATGGATACGGTGTTCCAACGCAATGCAGAGGTAGATCAATAAGGTTATTAGCTTCTTCCAAAGTGAAAATAGGCTCTGCAAAAGCTTGAAGTTCAGTTTGCACTTTAGCTGTAGAATTGGAGGTTTGAGGTTCAGTTTTATTACACCCTGCCATAAGAATAACTATCAAAAAAAGTGAATAGAATTTGTTCATAAAAGCTAAATTTTGATAAATATAAGGAAAGGAAAGATTATTAGTAATTAGTATCCACTTAAGATTCAAAACCTGAATTTCTAAACATTATTTTGATGTTAAAATTTAAAAGTCTAATTTTCATTTCTATAGACTACTTTATTCTATTCTTATGCTAAAAACATACGCACTTGCACTTTTATTTTTCTTAACCTCGATAGTTCCTAATGTGCTCGTTGCGCAATGTGAGGAGATAACAATAGAAAGTTTAACTAATCCCGGGCCTTACAATGTCGCTACTTTAACAGAAGCCGATGGATTAAGAAATGGTCCTGATTATTTAGGAGCAACTGTGTATTATCCAGTCGATGCCACGCCTCCTTTTGCGAGTATTGCGATAGTTCCTGGATTTACAGCTCTACCTATTAGCGTTTCAGAATGGGGACCTTTTTACGCTTCACACGGAATAGTTACTATTATCATTGGGACAAATACGCTTTTTGATTTTCCTGAAGTTAGAGCTCAAGCTTTATTAGATGCGCTAGAAACATTACGTCATGAGAACACTCGCACTTCCTCTCCGTTAGAAAATAAAATTGACGAAAATAAATTTGCTGTAAGTGGATGGTCTATGGGTGGTGGTGGCGCTCAAATAGCAGCTGTAATGGATAGCCGAGTTAAAGGTGTAGTTGCTTTATGCCCATGGCAACCTAACCCTTCTTTTAATCATGACAGTTCTGTTTTAATTTTTAGCGGACAAAATGATGCTATTGCACCTCCTTCGCAACATGCAGATATACATTATAACGTGACACCAAACACAACCAATAAACTTCTTTTTGAAGTACAAAATGGAGACCATTCTGTTGCAAACTCACCAAATGGAGGAAATGGTGCAGTTGGTAAAATAGCTCTTTCTTGGTTAAAATTATATGTGGAAGAAAACGATTGTTATTGTCCACTATTAACAGATAATCTATTGGTAGATCCTCCATCAGCTTCAAAAGTTGAATCGAGTTTTGAATGTGAACTATTAGGTGTTCCTAACAACAATTTTGCGATCAGTTATTTCCCCAATCCAACGCAAGGACTTCTGACTGTAAACATGCAAACAACAGCTAACTATGAAGTTTATTCTTCATTAGGACAATTACTGCTGTCGGGAGAAATTTCTCCGAGTAAAAAACAGATTGACTTTTCAGATTTTGAAAAAGGAATTTATTTCATTCGTTTAGAAAGTCAGACAATAAAAGTAATTAGGAATTAAAAAGCTTTCAAGAAATAAATCAAGACTTCTAGCATTCGAACTGGTGCTTGGGCCGTTGAAACTTTATGTCTTACGTCTTTTTTACTCCACCATATCAATTAAAACTCCTAGCATCTCAATAGCAGCATCGCTAATACGAGTTCCAGGACCGTAAACAGCTACTGCTCCGGCATCAAAAAGATATTGATAATCTTGATGTGGTATAACCCCACCAACAATCACCATAATATCTTCCCGCCCATAATTTTTTAAAGCTTCGATTACTTGAGGCACTAAAGTTTTATGTCCTGCAGCTAATGAAGAAACACCTAGAATGTGAACGTCGTTTTCAACTGCTTGTTTTGCTGCTTCTGCAGGAGTTTGAAAAAGCGGACCTATATCCACATCAAAACCTACGTCGGCATAGCCTGTAGACACAACTTTAGCTCCACGATCATGTCCGTCCTGCCCCATTTTAGCTATCATTATACGTGGTCTGCGTCCTTCGAGTTCGGCAAACTTATCTGCCAATTGTCTCGCTTTTTCAAAAGATTTATCCTTATCCATTTCTTTACTATATACGCCACTAATCGATCGGATTTCGGCTTTATACCTACCAAAAACCTTTTCCATTGCTGTGGAAATTTCACCAAGAGTAGCTCTGTTTCTTGCAGCATCTACAGCCAAAGCTAATAAATTTCCTTCACCTGTTTTAGCACATTCTGAAAGCGCATTCAACGCTTGTTCAACCTTTTGAGTATCTCGTTCGGCTTTGATTTTTTCAAGTCGTTCGATTTGTGAATTTCTTACTTTCTGATTATCGACGTCGAGAATCTGTAGAGGATCTTCCTTTGCTAAACGATATTTATTTACACCAACGATGATATCATTTCCGCTATCAATCCTAGCTTGTTTGCGTGCAGCAGCTTCCTCTATTCGAAGTTTAGGTATTCCTGCTTCAATAGCTTTGGTCATTCCTCCTAACTCCTCTACTTCTTGAATTAAAGCCCAAGCTTTGTTTGCAATCTCATTTGTAAGGCTTTCCACATAATAACTTCCTGCCCATGGATCTACTGTTCGAGTAATCTCTGTTTCGGTCTGTAGAAAAATCTGAGTATTTCTTGCAATTCGAGCAGAAAAATCTGTTGGAAGTGCTATAGCTTCATCTAGTGCATTGGTGTGAAGTGACTGTGTGCCCCCAAAAGCTGCGGCTGCTGCTTCTATTGTTGTTCTTGCAACATTATTAAATGGATCTTGCTCTGTCAAACTCCAACCGCTCGTTTGGCAGTGGGTGCGTAAAGCAAGTGATTTTTCATTTTTTGGATTGAATTGCTTTACAATTCTAGCCCACAACATTCTTGCAGCTCTCAGTTTGGCAATTTCCATAAAATGGTTCATCCCAATTCCCCAGAAAAAGGAAAGGCGAGGCGCAAAAATATCGATATCCATTCCTGCTTTTATACCTGTTCTAATGTATTCCAAACCATCGGCTAAAGTATAAGCAAGCTCAATATCTGCAGTAGCTCCAGCTTCCTGCATGTGGTATCCAGAAATAGAAATACTATTGAATTTAGGCATGTTTTTGGAAGTGAACTCAAAAATATCTCCAACTATCTTCATCGAAGGGGTTGGCGGATATATGTAAGTATTTCGAACCATGAATTCTTTTAGAATATCATTTTGGATAGTTCCTGCCAAGTCTTTAGGAGCAACTCCTTGTTCTTCTGCTGCAACAATGTAGAATGCCATAATAGGTAGAACAGCCCCATTCATCGTCATGGAAACGCTCATTTTATCAAGCGGTATTTGATCGAAGAGAATTTTCATATCCTCTACACTATCAATAGCTACTCCAGCTTTTCCAACATCACCCGTAACTCTTTCATGGTCACTGTCATATCCTCTGTGGGTTGCTAAATCAAAAGCTACTGAAAGTCCTTTTTGTCCTGCAGCTAAATTTCTTCTATAGAATGCATTACTATCTTCTGCCGTAGAGAAACCAGCGTATTGACGGATTGTCCATGGACGACGCACATACATTGTTGAATAAGGTCCACGAAGGTTTGGAGCAATTCCAGCAACATAGTTAAGGTGCTTTAAGTTCTCTATATCCCTCTTGCTGTATTCCTCTTTTACGTCGATATTTTCAGCTGTGGAAAATGTTTTAAGAACCGATTTTTCACTTTTATCAATTGTGGAATTATCTACTTCCGACTTCAATTCTAAATGTTGCAAATTCTTTCTACCCATAATCATAATTTCTTCTACCAAACTTCAAGATAATATCCTGAGCTAATAAATTCTTTTTAATTACTCTTGATTTAACCGCTTTTGTTCAGCTGCTTCGGCTAATCTCTTTTCTAAAATCGGTTCGATTAAAGTTTTGACTGGATTTTTCTTTTGAAATGGGAAAAGCTCCAAGTCATTTTTCATTCTATCATCAGGATTTGCGTGATAGTTTGTTCCTAAAAGTTTTAATTCTTCAGAATCGAAACGCTCTTGCTCTTTTCCAGCACTTTCCTTGATCTTTCTTTGAATATTTCCTTCGTTCAACTGCTTTAAAAATCCACCGCCTTTTTCAATTTCTTTAAAAATATCTAGTGCTTTTTTAGCTATTTCATCTGTCAGATTTTCAATATAGTAAGCTCCATCTGCAGGATTACTAACTACATCAAAATAGCTTTCGTGCTTTAAAACTAGCAATTGATTCCTAGAGATTCGTTCACCAAACTCATTGCTCTTGTGATATAAAGAATCATATGAAATATTATATACTGCATCTGCCCCACCCAAAACAGCACTCATACACTCCGAAGTTGTTCGAAGCATATTGACGTTATAGTCATATATTGTTTTATTTCTCTTTGATGGCGTGGCCATTATATGGCATTCTTCTTTAACTCCATACTCTTTTGCTAGAGCTGCATAGAGCTTTCTCAGTGCTCGAATTTTTGCAATTTCAAAAAAGTAATTTGGACCAATAGCAAGTTGGAAAGTAAAGTTTGTTTCTTTATCAAGCGCTTTGAAATGATTTAAATATTCATTTGCATGGGCAAGTGCATACGCCAATTGCTGAACTATATTGGCCCCCGCATTTTGATAAAGTTTGGCATCTATAGAGATAATACTTTCTGAAGAGTATTTATTTATACTAGCTTCTAATATTTGGTGGTCCTGTTTTTGGTTGTGATGCCAGTTTCCAGTTCTTGCAAAATTTCCTATTATATCAATATTGTAGAAAACCTTCGCTTTCTTAGTAGTCAGGAAGTCTATAAGTTTAGTGTAGAAGCTTTCTGAAAGAAATTTAAATGTGAAATAAATAGTTGCTTTTTGAAACGGGAAATCTTTAAAAAGAGCTTCTATATTAAACTCTTTATCAGATTTAAAAACAATTGCCTGGGCGCCTCGGTTTATGGCATCTATGGCAATTCCATTGGCTATAGCTTCATCATCAACAAAAATTTCTTGAGCCACAGCCCATGCTTTGGGTTGTCCTGGAATAGCTTCAAAGTCTTCAGAAAAATCATCTTGATGATAGAAGGGCTTCACATGTATTCCCTCGGAGCTTTGCCACACAAGAGTTTTATTATAATCTGCACCTTTTAAGTCATATTGAATTTTCTGCTTCCATTGTTTAGCAGAGACCTCATCAAACTCCTTAAATAAAGATTCACTCATTTTTAATTCTTTTTCTTAATACTGTCTTCGTGTTCGATTATATAGATATCCTCATTTTCCTTTTTGAGGTAATATTTTTCTCGTGCAAATTTTTCCATCTCATTACTATCTTCCATCTTTTTCATGAATGACTTGTCATGATCTATTTCTTTTTGATAGAACTCTGCATTGTTTTCCAATCCTTCAATTTCTTTGTCCAACTCTCTATGTATAAGATATGAATTGGTATCGAAAAAAATCATCCATATACCAAAACCAACAATAATCAGCAAGTATTTATTGCTGATTATCTTAATCCATTTGTTGTTTTTAATATTGGAAAACTTCACGAAAGTATTGTAATTGTATTGCCTAAAGTTACAGATTCAAAACCAAAGTTTTACGAATCGGAGTAACTCAATTTTTGATGAATAATAGATCTTATCAATTCTACAGCAACAGTGTTGTATTTATTGGTTGGAATAATGATATCTGCATACTCCTTAGTGGGTTCAATAAATTGTTGGTGCATAGGTTTTAAAGTGGTTTGATATCGGTTTAGCACCTCATCTAAATCACGACCGCGAGTTGCAATATCACGTTTTAAGCGTCGAATCAATCGTTCATCGCTATCAGCATGTACAAAGATTTTAATATCAAACATTTTCCTGAGTTCAGGATTGGTTAAAATTAAAATTCCTTCTACAATAATCACTTTTTTAGGAAAAGTAGGGATTGTTTCTCCTGTTCTATTGTGTTTCACAAATGAATAAACAGGTTGATTGAAGGAGTTTCCTTTGCGAAGCTCTTTCAAATGTGAAACTAACAATTCAAAATCGATTGCTTGAGGGTGATCAAAATTAATTTTTACTCTTTCTTCTAGGGATAAGTGACTAGTGTCGTGATAGTAAGAGTCCTGAGATATAATACAAACTTCGTCAACCGGAAGCTGTTCTACAATCTGGTCTACTACAGAAGTTTTTCCACTTCCAGTTCCACCAGCAATACCAATTATAAGCATAGTTTAAAGGTTTGCGCAAAGGTAGGAAAAAGGATATTAGTTTTGAAGTTGAATATAGCCTTGATAATTAGTTTTGATTCTGATTTCATTTTTGAATTCGATTTTGTTTAGGATATTCTTTTCTATTTTTGAACAAGTTTATTTTTCCTATGAAAACAATTCTCTTGCATCCCTCCTATTTCCCTTCCATTGAGCAAATGGCACATATCGCACAATCTGAAAAGGTGATTTGGGAAGTTGAAGACAACTATCAAAAACAAACATACAGAAACCGAGCATATATAGCCCATAGCAACGGAAAGCTTCTGCTTAACATTCCTATAAA
>DATGMT010000057.1:0-3217 GCA_035307265.1 Aequorivita sp. | reverse complement strand
GGAAGTTGGGGTGGCAAAGTAGACACGACTGAGGACGATGACTGAACAGGCGAAGACTTTTTAGTGAACAGCCGAATTGACGAATTCTGAGGAAACGGCTAAGGAACGATGTATGCAAGGGTGTAGCGTAGCGGAACTTGTTTTACCCTTGCAGACAAAAAAGCTAAAGCTGTGAAGACAAGGACGAAGACCTTATTTCCTGTTCATTCAATCTTTAGAAGACACCAATTTATACGAAGTTCTGAAACAAAAAAATCGTCAGTTGTTGGTTGCGGAGCTATGGATTTCAGTATTAAAGCAAGATGTTAAGTTGCGTTAGCCTTTAATTAAACGGAGGGATAAACCTGGTCTCAATTGTAATACTTGATTTGAAAAGTAATGCCACGCCCCGATGGAGATGGAAAGCTTTATGAAATGATTTGCACAGGAACACGACACTCCAAAGCGACCTTGCGAAGCTCTTGGAATGGCGTAGTTGCCGAAGCAAAAGCATGAATAGACTTGAAGGTGGAGACGGATTAGGCGCCCATACTCATTAAATAATAATTAAAATTAGAACAAAATACAAAATACAAAACACAAAAGCTAAAGCGCTAACATATAGTTGTTTAGATTTAAACGTAATAATATTGTAATAATTTCTTATTGAAATGCGCAACCTTTTACCTATCTTTAACGTCATAAAAAAAGCACTCTTGCAGGAGTGCTTAAAAGTTCTTTGAAGTAGTGGGTCAAAAAAACAAAAATTTATATGAAAACAAATTTACAAAAAATAAATAGACAAATGAAATTATCAGAGGATGATTTCGCAAAAGTGTTCAAGGAGGTAAAGACCTCGATTGAACATGGCGTTGCAAATGCTAACGCAGAGTTTAAAAAAAATCCAGAACAGTTTGACTTTCGCGGTGCACGTGCAATTTACGCGACTTCAGCGATTAAAAAACTGTTCCGAAGATCAATTTATACAAATGATAGCATGTATAATATGATAAGACACTTGTTATCACATGGAGTAGATTATTTTCTAGTTAAAGGAAAATTTCTTCTATGTATAAAAAAAATGGATAAAAAAGGGCGGGTGTCTAGTTTTTATTCAAAGCGCTTTCAAGAAACAATAAATGGAGGAAAAGTTAAATATTCCAATAAAATGCTTGATGTTTTAAGCCAACTTGGGATTTTAAAACCATTACCTATTTATTTTGCTGGATATGTGCTTGACAAAGCTGGAAGACTTGATAACATTTTCCTTGTGAATTACGAACAAGGACAAGTCGAAAACGTTATCAGTTTAAAGGAATTATTTGAACCAAATTTATTTAATATTGCAGCTGATAAAAATGAAGCTAATAATGTTGAAGAATTGGTTAAAGTAAAAAAGAAAGGAACTTCAAGGAAAGTTTCAAATAATTAAAAATAGACCCACTATTTTAAAGACTTTAAAACTAAAGTAAATAAACGAAAATAAAGGATTATGAAAATTGAGAACTTGATTCTAGCACGTAAGTATTTAGGATTAAATCAGAAGAAATTTGCTGAACTCCTAAATATTTCTCAAGCTACAGTTTCCCAAATAGAAGCTGGTTTTAAGCCTATAAGCCAAGAAATGGTTGATGCATTAGCACCTTCATTAGGAGAGAAATTCTTCTATCAAAAACCAAGTAACCCAAATCTTAAAGTACATTATAGGGTTAGCTCAACTATTGCTAAAGGTATTTTAAACTCCTTTGAAGCTAGGATTGAACTAACAAGTAACAATATTAACACACTACTTGAAACCGTAGATATACCCGAATTTAAAATACCACAACTAGATCCTGAAGATTATGAAATGGATGCAAAATACATTGCAAACGAGATTAGAAGTTACTTAGGACTAGGAAGGAAGCCTGTTGGAAATCTTATTGAATTACTGGAAAAACAAGGCGTGATTGTTCATTTTTATGATTTTGACTTTATCAGTGAACAAAATAAAACATTAGATGGAGTAAGCTTCTTTATGAATGGAGTTCCAATAATATTAATAAATAATAAAATACAGAATGCAAGAAAATATTTTACTATCGCCCATGAACTAGGACATATAATAATGCACCTACCTGAAAGATTTATTATTGCAAAGCAAAGAGACATTGAGAAAGAGGCAAATGCGTTTGCCTCTGAATTCCTAATCCCTGCAGATGCTATACGTGAGGATTTAACAAATATTAATCCTGACAAATTACTTATGTTAAAACATAAATGGAGAATATCAGCAGCAGCGATTCTATATAGCGCAAAGGATTTAACTTTGTCAAAAGATCAATACCGCCGATGGGTTCAAAAAATATCAATGATGGGCTGGAGAAAAAACGAGCCAATGGATATCGAAATAGAAAAGCCTTTCTTGTTAAAAACAATGCTTGACGTTTGTAAGAATGAAATGGGAGGAAAAGAAGGACTCACTAATGAATTAGGTATTAACAAAGTATTATTTGATGAACTCTATGGAGTATATTATGAAGAAATAAAATCGAAAATGCGTATTTTAATATGATGATGACAAAGCCTTGATATAAAATTGTCAGGGCTTTGTTTATTATTTTAAGTTATACTTTCAATTAGTGCGAGATTCAACTCACCCATTATCATAAGACTCCTCAATCAGCGACTTAATCTCTTCTAACTCTTGGATTGACTTGATCGTTACTTCGGTGTCCCCTGTTCCGTAGTGGCCTATGTTGGAGACGTCACGGCTGTTTTTGGGTGGGTTTGGAATTTCGTTGTAATTGAGTTTTAGGAAGAGTACTAATTCTTGTTTTTTGGAGCGGATTTCGACGCAGACAAAGTTCTTGATGCGTGAAAAAGCGTGGTAGTATTTGAGTTCCTTTTTTTGTATGTCGTCTCCTAGTGAGTTGATGTAGTTTTCTAATTCTTGGTATAAAGAAAGTAGTTGGCTGGATGATGCGCTTATGGCATCTTCCATGTCTCGATATTTAGTAATGCCTGGGGATGTTGGTTTTGATATGTCTTGAACTTGGGATGTGCCTGCTTGTTCAAATATGATATTCCCTCCTTCAAATAAGCGGTAACGGATTAGTTCTATGTTTCTGTTTATTTGACCTATGGCATAATCGTCATACCTTGTGAAGTCTTTGGCTATGCAAACTAATCTTGGATTTGACCAGTCTACTTCAACTTCTTTTTTCAATACTTTCATGCAAAGTAATTCGAAGTTGGC
>DATGMT010000056.1:0-3979 GCA_035307265.1 Aequorivita sp. | reverse complement strand
AATTACATCGATTTCTTATGAATTGATAGAAGCTGCTTTGATCAATGAGTTTAAGAAAACTGGTCGCAAGTTTGAAGTATGTACTGATGAAATGGTAAGTGCCAACCCGGTGAGACGCTATGGAGTTGGATTTGAAAAACGAGTAAACTTTTAACTGAACAAAGGGCATGGCATATTTGGGACAACGTACATTTGTAAGTTTTGAAAAGAAAGCCCGTGGCTGGGGGGATTTTTTTGAGGAGGAGGAAAGTGAAGGTATTAATTCTAAGGCATTTGATAATGAGGAAGAAATAACCGAAACACCAGAACCTCATTGGCAAAGTCTAACTCCATATAATTTAGTAAAAGAATTAGGTTATGATTGGAATGAAGTAAAATCTCTGTTTGCATTAAAAAATCCAGAGCTTAAAAAACTAGAAGATAAAGATAAAAAACTAAATAAATGGATTAAGGTTTCGATCATTAGGGGTTGGAGAATGGGTATGGATCCTCCTTATCATCGGGACATTATAATTGATTATGATTTAGAGAAAAACGCCTATATAATCGAAGCTTGGGATTATAATGAGGCTGTTGCAAAAGCTCGGGAAATTGGTTTGTTAGAAACGGATACGTTTTATTGGAGACACAAACTAAGTGGAGATGAAGAACATCAAGGACTCCGAAAAGCTAAAAAGGAAGATTGGTGGAATTTTCAGAATGTACAAATTTCAAGTGAACTTCTTTCAAAAATGGGTAGAATTGCCGAAAATACTCCTCTAGCCACAGAAATTGCTTCAATTGCAGTAAATCCAACTTTAAATCCATTATTCAGCAGATTGGTAAAAGAAGTACAAGAAAAAATATTTAAAGATAATGTTGATAAAATTACAGGAATGTTAGATGCTGAAACCTTAACTGGAATTGAACTGGAGATGCAAAATGTACTAAGGAAGGAACAGAATGAATATGAACAATCTTTTAACTCTGAACTTGGCGAAAAATCATCTTTTCAAGAGTATTATTATCAGATATTGAATGAACTTGCAACAGAAGAAGGAGATGGAGAGTTTGGAGGTACTTTAGAAATATATGCAGAATATAAAAAATCTGAATTTGCGACAACTTTATTAGCACTATCTGAAAATGAACGAAATTTATATATGGCTATCATCACATATGAGGCTGAAAAGCAACGGCATAGGGATACCAAAATAGATCCAAATATTCAAACATTTCCTGAGTTAATTCCCGCCTTGGAAAAGGATATTGAGCTTTTTAGAAAGTCGCGATATATTGAAGTAAATAAACTAATAGAAGAACAGATAGATATTTTGAATAATTACTATTCATCTTCAGCAGAAAAATCAGAAGCACAGGATAAAATTAATTATTATGAACAATTAAAAACTCCTCTCCTTGAAACAGATCCAGACGCTATTATAAAGAAAATGAATGAATCAGTTGAAGAGGTTTTTGTTTCTGATGATGAATTCCAGACAGCAAGATCTTATATGCCACCTAATATTTCTCCAAAAGTGGCTTTCGATATATATTTTATAACTCTTATTGAAGAGTATAAAGACTTAGGTGCAAAACTAGGTTATTTAACACCAGAAGGTTATAACAAAACAACTACATCTGACAAAATTGGCGCAATGCTTAGATCCACTTTTGTAGGTCTTTCAGCAGATGAACAGCGATATTTAAACTTGCATTTTGAATTACAAAACATGATGGGTGCTTTTCTTTTCAATGAAAATCCATTGGTTCAGAATCCTGAATCAAATGTGTGGGACGTTGGTTTTGCATCACTTGCAGAGGTTTATCTTGGAGAGCTTGCAACAGGACTTTTTGCAACAGATCAGATTGTTGCACAAATGACTCAAAATGCACTAGGTAACACTGGAGTAACAAGTGAAGAACTTACTACTGATGCAGAATCTACTATTAATCAAACAGCAGAGGAATATGGTGCATTCACAGCTAAAGGATGGGCTCAACTTCTTGGTACTAGCTTAGGATTCATGACACAGTTTATGGGTGCAGGAGGGCTAATTGGAGCTGGAGCTAGAGCCCTTCAATGGGGAAGAGCGGGAATATTAATTAGCAGACTTGGAGCTGCAGGTAATCGGGTTTTAAATATGACTAAAGCATCCCGTGTTTTGGCTTCTTCTAGAGTTACTAAATGGCTTTATGCGGGATTAAAAACGGGTATACATTACACAGTTTCTGGTAAGATTTTTAAAAATTCTCAAGAAGAAGCAAATTTCTGGGCAGGATTTCTAGGTGGTTTGGGCGGCACCCTTGCTAAGGGTTTGTTTTTTAAAATTTTTGGTAAAGTAGCAAACAAAGCGATAAGTAAAATCATTGAGATTAATGGTCGTGCTGGAGGTGAAGTAACAGAAGAAACGGTTCAAGCACTCTTACATATACATAGGGAATCTGGAAGCTTTGATGAAATGATGACAACTGTTGGTGAAATGTTTGAATCTTCAGACGGAGATTATTCTGATGCCTTTAAATTGTTTGTTCAGTCATATACCATGGGTATGGCATTTGGTACAGGTAGCACTTTAAGTTCTGGGATGTTTAATTTCGCACAAAAGCAGCAGAATAAAATACCAGCAAATGAACAAGAATTGGCAAAGCAGTATGTAGAGGAGTTAAACGAAACATATTTATTGGCTCTTGAAGTGGCAGTTATTCCGGATGCACAAACTAGTACAACTGGAACAAATATAAACTACACTGTTACAGAGCCCATTTCTGCGCCAAGTTATTTAACAATGTCTACTCCAGCAGAAACAACTACAAACAATCTAAAAGACAACTTACTGTTTTATGAAAACCTTTTACAACAAGGTGTTGTAAACGTTCGATATGCAAACGTTGAAATATCCGTAGAACAAGCAATATCCGTTTTGAAAACTGGAGATGTGGAAGGATTTAAAAAGTTGTTTGAATCTGACTATAAAAAAAGTGGTAAATTTGAAATTGAGAAGGTAGTCAAGGAAAATATAAGTAAAATTGGTAGTTATGATGCTGGATTAATTAGGCGATATATTCAACATATTGAGCAGGTGACTGGAAGAGCACTTCATCCAAAACAGATTGATAAGTTAAAAGAGGCACTTAGAAATAAAGAATATAAAAAATTGACGCCAAAGAAAATTGTGATGCATAGGTCTGAATTTAATAAGGTTAAAAACGATTTGATTAAAAAATGGGAGAAAGAAACTGGACAAACATGGCCGAAATACAAAGAGCCGTATTATTCTAAAAAAACTGGTGAAATATATAAAAGTACTGGTGACCCATATGATGCACATCATATAATAGAAAATAAATATGGTGGAGACAATGATTGGTGGAATATTCATCCTGCGAAATTTCCTGATGAACATCAATTAGGAATTCATGGTCCGGATTCTCCTGCAAACGAACTTTTTAAATAATTTGATATGAGTGAATTTAGTTTTTTAAAAAAATATAGGTTTATTAATCCTGCTAGCAGTAAAGAAGTCAAATCTAAACATTACTTTTATTATGTTGAAAACTCTCACATTAAAGATGTCAAGGAAATGATTAATATTCCTCATGAGTTATTGGATTTTTGGACTCAAATTGGTTACGGTTTTTTTCACAAGCATGAGGATTATTCCTTCAATAGACTGTTAGGACCAGAATCTTTCAAAATAATAAATCTACGACAGGAAATTTATGCACATGACCCAGATTTAGAGCTTTATGATTCGGAGGAATATCAGAACAAACTTATATTTTTTGAAGTCAACGAAGGTGTTTATCTATTAATTGACAAGGAAGCTAAAGATGGTAAAAATGCTATTTACTATTTTGATGATAGAATTGCTGATTCATTAGAAGAATTTCTATTACGATTTGATAAAGAGGGACATTATTTTGAAAAGGATTAATTAGGGCAAAGCGATGATTTGTATTTCAATGCGTATCAAGTGAATTTATCGGAAATTTTTGA
>DATGMT010000055.1:0-27732 GCA_035307265.1 Aequorivita sp. | reverse complement strand
ATCGATTTCCTTTCGAACATCTTTAGTGATATCAATATCGATACCTTCTTTCTCGGCGCTTTTAGTGATTTCCGATTTAATATCGTTGGTAGCATCTTTAACTTGCCTGATAGTTTTTCCCAAACCTCTAGCTATCTCTGGTACTTTATCTGCACCAAAGACCAACAGCACTATAAACAGGATAAAGCCTATTTCAGCACCACTAATAAAAAGAAAAATTACTTGTGAAATCATGTTGCAAATATACTCAGCAGAGATGAGTTAAAACACTTGTTGCAGGTAAATTTTATTTCAAGCATTTTCAAAGACTTTTCTATTATTCTTCTAGGCGTTTTTTATATTCAATACTCCTTTTATGTAGGAAATCCATTAACTGAATTTCATTTTCGGTTTTTAACAAATGATTTTCCAATCCATTTTCTTGAGCATAAAAAAGAAAGTCAAAAGCTCTTTCTTTTGGAATATCAAAATTGTCTTGAATAAAATCTCGGCTAAAGCGCTGCTGCATATCATTACTTGCTTCTGCTTTTTGATTTTGATCTCTGATTATATTTATTTTTTCACCTTTCGGAAAAAGTAATTGAGCAACACCCCCCATTATATTCACAATATTGACTCCGTGATATAAAAAACGGGTGTTCAATGCTTCTTCAGCTACGTTTCCTTGAATCGGAGACAATTCATCACGTTCAAATCCATATTCAAATTCCATTGCTTTATAGCTTAAATCCCAATCTGTATCAACGGTGTATGCAGGTATTTTTGCTATATCTGCCCTAATATTCCCTGAAAGATCATACGGTCGAACTATAACTTCATCCAGTTGCGTAATAGCAGGATTTACATATACGTTAAATTTCTTTGTTTCTAAAATTCCATTATCGACAACAACGGTAAAAGTTTGATATTGTAATGCGAATATTTGAAGCCTATCATTAGGAGCTACTTTAATTTCAAAACTTCCATCTTTTTTGGTTATAACACCTTTTTGAGAAGATATATTATAAACACTTATTCCTTCTGGGTCATCGCCCGTAGGAACATGAATTTTTCCGAGAACCTCCACTCGTTTAATTTCTTGTGCAAAAATCACCGGGGTTGTGAGTAAAAAAACGAATATAAGTAGCTTTGTTGTCATACTCTAAATATACGAATTTGTTTTTCCATATAAACGTATGGATTCAATATTCATTGGTTAAATTTACTTTTTGACAAAAACATTGCTAAAATGAAAAACACATCTGTAAAAAGATTTTCAGGCTCCAGGAAGATGATAGTTGCCAGCACAAGTATAATTTTCGGAGGAGAGTATTTAGACTACATATTAAACGATATCAAAAATCTGTTTGAAAATACAGACACAGTAATATTTGTTCCTTATGCACGTCCGGGAGGAATTAGTCATGATGAATACACCGAAATAGCAGCTAAAGCGTTTCAAAAAATAGACAAAAAACTAATCGGACTTCACACATTTAAGAACCCCATAGACGCCATAAAAAATGCAGGCGGTATATTCACAGGTGGAGGAAACACCTTTGTTTTAGTGAATGCTTTATATGGTTTAGAACTTATGCAACCCTTAAGAGAGTCTATATTTAATGGTTTACCTTATTTAGGCACAAGTGCAGGAAGTAATATTTGTGGAGTTACAATGATGACCACAAATGACATGCCTATTGTATATCCTCCTTCATTTAAAACTTTAGGCGTTATTCCTTTTAACATTAACCCACATTATCTCGACCCAGATCCATCTAGCAAACACATGGGTGAAACAAGAGAAACAAGAATTAAAGAATTTCACACCCAAAATACTATTCCTGTTGTAGGACTAAGAGAAGGTAGTTGGTTACAAGTAGAAGCTGACAAAATTACTCTAAAAGGTAATTTACAAGCACGTATTTTCGAACAAGGAAAAGAGCCTTATGAACTAGATACTAATAAGGAAATTCAATTTTAAAAATATGACTCGCGACCAATTTATCAAGCTTTCAAGTTTAGCAGGATTAAGCCTTGCTATAGCACCTCAGTTGTCTTTTAGTAGTTTAATGGATGATTTTTCTAGAAATCAATTAATAGGAAAAGGCAATTCAGACATAGTAGGAAACAGCTATAGATCGAAGATGCATAAAGATGCAAAAAAAGCTTTTGACAAAATGAAAGCAGCAGCTGCAAAAGAAAGTATTAACCTTGAAGTAGTTTCTGCATATCGAAGTTTTCAAAGGCAAAAAGAGATCTTTGAACGTAAATACAAGAATTTTACTTCAAGCGGAATGTCTCCAGAAGATGCAATAGAAAAGATAATAGAATACTCTACTATTCCGGGAACTTCTCGTCATCATTGGGGTACAGATTTAGACATAATAGATGCTAACAGACCTCGGCCTGCAGATCCTCTTTTACAAGAACACTTCCACGGAAACGGTTCCTATTGCAATATGAAAATGTGGATGGATGAAAACTCAGAAAAGTTTGGATTTTTTGAAGCTTATACAAACAATGGAAATAGAAAAGGATTTAAATACGAACCATGGCACTTTAGCTATGCCCCTATTTCAATTCCGATGCTTAAGTCTTATCAAAGTAAAATAGACGTTAAAAAAATGCTTTCTGATGAAAAAATTATAGGAAGTGAGCATTTTTCCGATGCCTTTATTTCTAGATATATAGAAGAAAACATTATGGATATTAACCCAAAATTACTTCCATAAATAGAATTTAGGCAGTAATACTTACTCAATAATTCATATTACTTCATACTTTTGAAGTCGGTTATCTCAATATTTTCAAATCAAATATTTTAATTCTGAAAATGAACAAAAAAGTCCTCCTAATGATTCTTGACGGATGGGGAATTACGCAAGACCCTTCTGTTTCTGCAATCGCTCAAGCAAATACACCTTTTATAGATTCATTATATACAAAATATCCGCATGCTCAGTTGCGTACGGACGGAATGTTCGTTGGACTTCCGGAAGGACAAATGGGAAATAGCGAGGTAGGCCACATGAACTTGGGAGCAGGAAGGATTGTGTATCAAGATCTTGCAAAAATCAATATGGCCATTAAGAATGGCACATTAAATAAAGAGCCTCAACTTCAAAAGGCTTTTGAATACGTAAAAACAAATAACCGAAAGATGCATTTTATAGGCCTTGTTTCTGACGGAGGTGTGCATTCACATATAGACCATTTAAAAGGCTTATTGACTTCTGCACAGCAAGAAGGGTTAGAAGATGTTTATGTTCACGCTTTCACAGATGGTCGAGATGTAGATCCACATTCTGGACTTGGGTTAATTGATGATTTACAAAAACATCTCGACAATACCGGCGGACAATTAGCTTCGTTAATTGGTCGGTATTATGCTATGGATAGAGACAGACGTTGGGAGCGTGTGAAAAAAGCATATGATTTATTACACTTAGGAAAAGGAACACCTTCTATCGATGCTCTTGAAAGCATTAAAGAAAGTTATAATAATGGAGTTACTGATGAATTTATAGAACCTATTTCTATGGTTAATTCTGAAGGTAAGCCAGTTGCTACTATCGAAAAAGATGATGCTGTAATCTTCTTTAATTTTAGAACAGATCGAGGCAGGCAATTAACTGAAGTTTTTACTCAAAAAAATCATGAGGACTTAGGAATGAAAACCATTCCTTTATATTTTGTTACGCTCACAAATTATGATAGCTCCTTCGATAACATTCATGTAGTTTACAATAAAGAACACATTCACAACACCTTAGGCGAGGTTCTTGAAAAGAATGGAAAGAAACAAATCCGAATTGCAGAGACGGAGAAATATCCACATGTTACTTTCTTTTTCTCTGGAGGCCGTGAAATTCCGTTTGAAGGCGAAAAGAGAATCTTATGCCCTTCTCCCAAAGTTGCTACTTATGATTTACAGCCTGAAATGAGTGCGCACTCATTAAGAGATCAAATTATTCCTGAAATTGAAAATAAATCTGCAGATTTCATTTGTTTAAATTTCGCAAACCCTGACATGGTTGGGCACACTGGAGTTTTTGAAGCTGCTGTAAAAGCATGCGAAACTGTAGATGTTTGTGCAAAAGCTATTGTAGAAGAAGCTCTAAAAAACAACTACACCTCAATTATCATTGCTGATCATGGAAATAGCGAAACAATGATAAATGAAGATGGGTCACCTAACACTGCACACACAACTAATCCTGTTCCGATAATAATTGTGGATAATGAAATTAAACATGTAAACAACGGAATTCTTGGAGACATTGCCCCTACCATTCTTCATTTAATGGGAATCAGTCAACCAGATGTTATGGATAGAAAGTCGTTGGTGGAGTAGTTTTACTTGAAAAAAGAATCTACAAACTCAAATTTATTAAACACTTGTAGATGCTCCATTCCCTCACCCACACCAATGTATTTTACAGGAATATTAAATTGGTCGCTTATTCCAATAACCACTCCTCCTTTTGCAGTACCATCAAGTTTTGTTACTGCTAAGGAAGTTACTTCTGTAGCTGCAGTAAACTGCTTTGCTTGCTCAAAAGCATTTTGACCCGTAGAACCATCTAACACAAGTAAAACCTCATGAGGAGCATCTGGAACTATCTTTTCCATTACGCGTTTAATCTTTGAGAGCTCATTCATTAAATTCACTTTATTGTGAAGACGTCCTGCAGTATCGATAATCGCAACATCAGCGTTTTGCGCAACTGCACTTTTTAAAGTATCGAAAGCTACACTAGCTGGGTCGCTTCCCATATCTTGTTTAACAATACTGACATCTGCACGATCGGCCCAAATTTGTAATTGATCAATAGCAGCGGCACGGAAAGTATCTGCTGCTCCAAGCACTACAGTTTTACCAGCTTTTTTAAACTGATAGGCCATTTTTCCAATGGTAGTTGTTTTACCAACTCCATTGACTCCAACAACCATAATAATATATGGCTTTTTGTTTAGTGGAAGTTCAAAATCAGAAGCGTTTCCAGAGTCAACCTCACTTAATAGGCCAGCAATTTCTTCACGAAGAATTTTATTCAACTCATCGGTTCCTAAATACTTATCCTTTGCTACACGAGCTTCAATTCTATCTATAATCTTGAGAGTAGTATTAACTCCAACATCACTTGAAACTAAAACTTCTTCAAGATTGTCGAGAACATCATCATCTACTTTGCTCTTTCCTGCAACTGCTTTACTCAACTTTTCAAAAAAGGAAGTTTTTGTTTTTTCTAGTCCCTTATCAAGGGTTTCCTTTTTTTCTTTGGAAAATATTTTTCTGAATAAACTCATAGTTAAGTGTTCTGTGTTAGGTGACCAATTCTACAATTTCGGTTTTGTCAACGACAAAAAAATGATTGTAGATTTTGAATTAGTAAAAATACGAAAAGCCACCTTCGTAAAAAAGTGGCTTTAGTCAAATATCTTTGAGTTGATTATTTTTTATTCAACCAATCATTTACCATTTCAGGAGCCATAATAGCTTCTGTAAAAGTATATGCACCTGTCTTTGGCGATTTAACCATTTTTATAGCTTTGGTCAAACGCTTTGAACCTGTTTGTAGGGTTGCAACTGATTTCTTTGCCATTTCTGTATGTTTTATTTAACTCTCTATAAAAGAAAAGAGTTTAAAATTACTTAATTTCTTTATGAACAGTCATTTTGTTTAGGATTGGATTAAATTTCTTTATTTCCATCCTATCTGGAGTGTTCTTTTTGTTTTTTGTAGTGATATAACGAGAAGTTCCTGGTTTACCAGACTCTTTGTGCTCGGTGCACTCAAGTATCACTTGTACTCTATTTCCTTTTTTGGCCATGGTGACGGACTTTATTAATTTATAGCAATTATTTTACCAAGTAACCTTTTTGACGGGCTTCTTTGATTACTGCTGAAATACCTTTTTTGTTGATGTTTTTTATAGCAGATGCAGATACACGAAGAGTAATCCACTTGTCTTCCTCTGGAATATAAAAACGCTTCTTCAGCAAGTTTACATCAAACTTACGTTTGGTTTTATTCATCGCGTGCGACACGTTATTTCCAACCATCGCTTTCTTTCCGGTAAGTTCACAAACTCTTGACATTGCCTATACTTATTTGAATTATTTTTAAAACAGGGTGCAAATTTAAACAATTTTATATTGCTGTACAACAAAAGGAAATTAGTTTTTTAATATTTCTTTTCGAAGCATTTCAAAAGCCTTGTTAGAAGCCTTCTCAATCACGCGAAATCGATCGTTTCCAAATTGAAATTTTTCTGAAAAAACTCCTCTTGGGGATGCGATAGCAATACACACTGTACCAACTTCATCCACTCCATCTCCTTTTGTAGGACCAGCTATTCCTGTGGTTGCAATAGAGTATTCAGAATCAAAAAGACGACAGCAATTAACAGCCATAGACTCAGCTACTTCTAAACTAACCACATTATATTTTTTTATCAAAGCTTCAGGAATGCCTAAAACTTTAATTTTCATACTTGTGTCGTAAGGAACAACACCTCCTTTAAAAGAAGACGAAACGCCTGGATTTTGGATAATTTCGGCAGCTATCTTTCCGCCGGTACAACTTTCTGCTACACTTAAAAACTTCTTTTGTGCAGTTAACATTTTATTAATTTGTTGAGAAATTGAGGTTTCATCTTCAAACCCCACTTCAATATCTGAAAGGAGATGCTGCAATTTTTCCATTTGCTTATCTACACTTTCGATTATACTTTTCTTGTCTTTTCCACTAGAAGACAAACGCAGTCGAACCTTACCTAATGATGGAAGGTAGGCCAACTTAATTTCTTCTGGCAGTGCGTCTTCCCATTCCGAAATTCTATCTGCAACAGCACTCTCGCCTAGTCCGTAAGTGAGTAAAGTTTTATGGTAAATATACGACCTGCTGAACTTTTCTGAAACTCGCGGCAGAACTTCATCTTGCATTATATGCCGCATTTCATATGGAACACCTGGCAAAGAGATAAAAACTTTACCATTCTTCTCCATCCACATTCCGGGAGCAGTCCCGTGTTGATTCATCAACACCTTTGATTGTGATGGAACCATAGCTTGCTGTAAATTTGAAGGCATTGGAAGATTGAGTTGATACTTTTTAAATAACTCTAGAATATTATTTACAACGTTTTTATCTTCTATCAGTGTGTCCTCAAAGAAGTCGCAAAAAGTATGTTTAGTAATATCATCTTTTGTAGGCCCTAAACCACCCGTAACAATTATTACGCTCACCTTGTCATGCACTCCGTTAAGAGCATCTAATATATGTTCTTTATCATCCTGAACAGAAGTTATTTGATAAACATGAACACCAATCTTATTGAGTTCTCGAGATATAAAAGCCGAATTGGTGTCTACAATTTGGCCAATAAGTATTTCGTCTCCAATGGTTATTATTTCAGCGTACATGAATAATGATTTTTATAAATGCTCTTGTTTACTTCACTTTTATAGAAAACATTTTGTCGTCTTCTATAAATCCTTCAAGTTGGTCATTTGAAGCCACTCGACCAACTCCTGCCGGAGTTCCTGTAAAGATAATATCTCCTATTTTTAAAGTGAAAAATTGTGAAACATACTCGATTAAAGCATCAAATTTCCAAAGCATCTGAGAGGTGCTTCCCTTCTGAACTATATTGCCGTTACGTTCTAATCTGAAGTTAATATTATCTAGATCTAAAATCTCCTCTTTATTGATGAATTTTCCAATTACAGCAGAACTATCAAAAGCTTTTGCTTTTTCCCATGGAAGTCCTTTTTGTTTTAATTCTGATTGTAAATCACGAGCTGTAAAGTCAATACCAAGGCCTATTTCTTCATAATATTTATGAGCAAATTTACGATCGATATGCTTCCCTATTCGATTGATTCGTATTAACACTTCCACTTCGTGATGAATATCATCGGAAAAATGTGGAATGAAAAAAGGTTGCTTTTTAAGTAAAATAGCAGTGTCTGGTTTCAGGAAAAGAACCGGATCAGTCGGTGTTTCATTTTTCAGTTCATCAATATGTTCTGAATAATTTCGGCCTACACAGATTATTTTCATTTAGAGAAAAATTATAATTCTATTTTTTAAAGTTTTGTATTTAAAGCTTGTAATCTGATTCGTGTAAGAACCTTTTTGGTATAAAGAGGAAAATCTGCGTTCTGTAGCCATCCAAAATATCCTGAATCACTTTCTAAAATATCTATCACCAATCTTCCTTTGTATTTTCCGAATGAAAAAACCTCCTGCCTATCTTCATTATAGCTAATAAAACCTGCAAAATCTACATGGTCTTTATGCGAACTAAAGTCAGCTAAGAAAGAAATATCATTTTCCAGATTACTATACCTTGCGAGTTGTGCTTTAAGCACCTCATAGGTCGCTAAGGTATCTGCTTCTGCACTATGTGCGTTTGTGAGGTCCTTGTCGCAGTAAAATTTATATGCCGCCTCTAGCGTTCTCTTTTCCATTTTATGAAAAATAGTTTGAACATCTACAGAAAGTGCTTTTTTCATATCAAAATCTACCTCAGCGCGCAGTAGTTCTTCTGCAAGTAATGGAATGTCAAATCGATTTGAATTAAACCCTCCTAAATCGCTATCCTTAATTAGTCCATAAACTTTTCCAGCTAATTCTTTGAACGTTGGTTCATTAACCACCATTTCATCTGTAATCCCATGGATTGCAGAAGATTCGGGAGGAATAGGGATGCCTGGGTTTACCCGCCACGTATAGCTCTCCTTATTTCCGTTTGGAAAAACTTTTAATATTGCTATTTCAACTATCCTATCCTTAGCAACGTTGATTCCTGTGGTTTCAAGATCGAAAAAGCAAATAGGTTTTTTTAGATTGAGTTCCATGTTTTAATTTTATTTACGCAAATATACTTTATATTGAAATTCTGATCGATACTATCAAAAAAGGGATCTGAAAAATTCAAATCCCTTTTTTAAATCTATCGCGATTGTTTTTAGACTTCTCTATTTACATCCCAGTCTTCTAAATAATCAGCAACTCGTTTTACAAACTGACCTCCTAATGCCCCGTTTACAACTCTGTGATCATAACTGTGAGACAGGAACATTTTATATCTAATACCTATAAAATCTCCTTCTGGAGTTTCTATAACTGCAGGAACTTTTCTAATAGCTCCTAAAGCTAATATTCCAACTTGTGGTTGATTTAGAATTGGAGTTCCCATGATGCTTCCAAAAGTACCTACGTTAGTAACTGTGTAGGTTCCTCCTTGAATATCATCTGGTTTCAATTTATTTTCTCTTGCACGATTTGCTAAATCATTTACTGCCTTGCTCATTCCAAGAAGGTTTAATTGATCTGCATTTTTAATTACAGGAACAATCAAGTTACCATCAGGTAAAGCCGCAGCCATACCTAAATTTATATTTTTTCTCTTGATAATTTTATCACCATCTACAGCGATATTCATCATTGGAAAATCTTTCAAAGCTTTTGCAACAGCCTCCATAAAGATAGGTGTGAATGTTAAATTCTCACCTTCTCTTTTAGCAAATGCAGCTTTAACTTTGTTTCTCCAATTCCAAATATTAGTTACATCACATTCTACAAATGACTGAACATGGGCAGCGGTCTGGGTACTCTCCACCATATGTTTAGCGATAAGTTTCCCCATTCGCGTCATCTCGATAATTTCATCACCTCCACTTACTGGAACTTCAGCTTTTGGCTGTGTTGGTTGAGCTGCTTGAGGTTTTTCTGTTTTAGCTTCAGCTTGCTTAGTTTGAGTTGGTTGAGCTGAACGATTTTCTACATAATTAAGAATATCGTTTTTGGTTACTCGTCCATCCTTACCGCTTCCTGAGATACTATCAAGTTCGCTTTGTGAAATTCCTTCGGTAGCAGCAATATTTTTCACTAAAGGCGAATAAAATCTTCCTTCTCCGCTTTCAATTGGAGATTGAGTTGCTTGAACAGCAGATTCAAATTGTTTTTCAACTTCTTTTTGTCCTTCAGCTGCTGCTTTTTCTACTTCTACATTTGCAGTAGCATCACTTTCTGGTTTAGCTGCTGCACCCTCGCTACCTCCTTTTCCTTCTGTTTCAATAATGGCAATCGTTTGACCAACCTGAATCACATCGTCAACATCGAAAAGCTTTTCGATTAAAACACCATCCACTTCACTAGGTACTTCGCTGTCTACTTTATCAGTAGCAATTTCAAGAACAGCTTCATCCATTTCAATGGTATCGCCCACTTCTTTCAACCAGTTGGTAAGAGTAGCCTCTGCAACACTTTCACCCATTTTGGGTAATTTCAATTCAAATTTTGCCATAACTTTTTATGTACGCTTTTATGTTTTTGACCTGTCCGTCGACAAGTAGATATTTATATTTTAGTCTTTTGATTTAAAGGATTGGTTTCAAAAGTTATAGGAAACACATCCTATCTATCAAAAGAGTTGCAAAATTAGTTAATTTTTGTTCGTTTGAGGTTTCAAATTTATTAAAAAACAATTACCTCGCCCTTTTCATCACTTTGATCGCTGCCAATAATGAATTTACATCCAGGAGGACGAATGCGAAAACGGTTATCTTTCCCGCTCCACTTCTTCATTGAATGAAAAATTTCTTTATACTTTAAATGTTCTGCATCAAAAACAACTAAACTTCTTTCAACTTCGACATTATCTAAATTATCTGTGATTTTCTGAAAAGATATTCCCGTTGCTTCAGATAATTGTTCAACTAATGTATCGTCTTTTGTAAAAACTAAATTTCTTTCAAGTGATGCTAACTTCTTAGGTTTTGGTGTTGATGATAGTTTATTAACTTTTTTCGCAAGTTCCACACCTATAGAAACAGTTCCTTCAAGAAGTCTGTTTCTTCTAAAGTGTTTTCGATAAAATATTTCCATAGACCCATAAAACCTATCGAAGTATGCATCGTCCTTTTTTGTGCTTTCACCCTTATAATGTAGAACTGTCGAGCTTCCTAAATAATGGTTTTGATAGCCTGCTTTAGTTATCTTATAAGACAAGTCTATATCTTCACCATACATAAAGTAGTCTTCGTCAAAGCCATCAACTTCATTATAAATTTCTCTTTTAATTAGCATAAACGCTCCAACGAGAACATCAACTTCTCCTTCTGAAATTTGCGTTAGATCATTTGCATAGTACTCTGAAGAAAATCCTGTTAATTTCAGTAAAGACACTTTGGGCGTTGGAAGGTTTCGTTTACTTTCTGGTAGAAAACCACCTGTTCCATCCATTAAAAAAACGCCTAACGCTCCAATACTCGGGGTTTTTTCATAGTAATTTATCGCTTGTTGAAAAACATCTTCTTCTACAGCAGTGTCAGGGTTTAGAATGCAAACATATTCGCCTTTCGCAACCTCAACAGCTTGATTATTTGCTTTACTAAACCCAACATTATCCTTATTCTCGATCAACGTTACGCTTGGAAAAAGCTTTCTAACCATTTCGCAGCTATCATCCTTAGAATTGTTATCTATAACAATAATTTCGGCATCAATAGTTGAAATGGCTCTTTGAACCGAAAGAATACACTGTTCTAAAAAGTAGCGAACATTATAGTTTAGAATGACGACTGAAAGTTTCAAGAATCAAGAGTTTTTTAAAGACGATTCAAAAGGAACGCGATGCAAGATACTTCTTCCTAGTGTAACTTCATCGGCATATTCTAGTTCGTCACCAACTGAAATTCCACGAGCGATGGTTGTTGTTGTTATATTATATTCCTCTATTTGCCTATAGATGTAGAAATTGGTTGTATCTCCTTCCATTGTTGAACTAAGAGCAAATATAAGCTCTCTAACCGCTCCTGTTTTCACTTTATCTATCAAAGTAGGAATGTTTAGATCCCCAGGCCCGATTCCATCCATGGGTGATATCTTCCCTCCTAAAACATGATATTGTCCACGATATTGGCTTGTATTTTCAATAGCCATTACATCTCGAATATCTTCAACCACGCAAACTATTTGTGAATCTCGATTTGGGTTTGCGCATATTTCACACAGCTTATTATCGCTTATATTATGGCAATTGGCACAAAAATTAATCTCCTCCCTCATCTTCAACAAAGCCGTTGCTAGTTTTTGCGAATGCTCCTTAGGTTGTTTCAATAAATGAAGCACTAACCGAAGAGCTGTTCGTTTTCCTATACCGGGAAACTGCGACATTTCGTCAACTGCATTTTCAAGAAGTTTTGAAGAAAATTCCATAGTATTATTCTTGGGGGAGCAAGTTAAAAAAAATGCTTCAGAAAAGAGATTTTACTGAAGCATTCCTTTTATGATTTCGCTCTATTACTGTTTTAATAGCTTTTTAGTCACCTCTCCTTTGGCAGTATTCAATCGCACAAAATAGGTGCCTGTTGAAAGCGATGAAATATCTAACAAATAGTTATTATTAAAGTTAACTTCATTATTATAAATCAGAAGTTTTCCTGAAATATCAAACACGCGAATTTCTCCGTTAATTTCAAAAGGTGTAGATATAACAACCTCTGTTGTTGCTGGATTTGGATGTAAACTAACACTGTTTCTAAAAGTCAACTCCTCTACACCAACAGACTCTGAAACTAAGGGTGAGGCCCACAATCCTCGTCCATAAGTTCCAGCATATAGCGTTCTTGTTGTTTGATTTATTTCCAATTCATTGACAATTACGTTTGGCAGCAAGTTGTTGTATGGTTGCCAATCTTCAAAAGTATTATCAATATAATACACTCCATAATCCATACCGAGGTATAAGCCATCTTTTCCGTTATCATCCCACACTAGAGCCAAAGCACTGAAATTTGGAAGATTTTTTCTATAGTTAATCCAAGTTTCTCCTCCGTCGTTTGAAACTGCCACACGTTTTCCTGAAGTTACAGCAACCGCAATTTTGTTTGGGTTACTTGGGTGAATGGCTATTGAATTAATCCATCCAACAGGATAGGTTTTTTGTTCCCAAGAAGTGTTTCCTCCATCTTCTGTTTTGAATATTACAGAACCTCTAGAAGCATACATCACCTGATTATTAGAGTTTGCTATTTTCAAGTTATCTAAGTTTCCGCCGAAATTTTGTGAAATCGAAGTCCAAGTCCCTCCATTATTGGTGGATTTATAAACTCTATTATACCCCACATACAGTGTATTGGATTGGATTGGGTCTTGCTCTAAAGGAGTTACCCAATTACCATTTCCTCCTTGCGGAGTGTTGATTCCATAATATGAACTCCCTCCATTTGTTGATCGATATACAGATCCGAACTGGGTGGTTCCAAAGAAACTATTACTGTTGTCTTTATCAACAAATGTTTCCATTCCATCTCCTCCTAACCAATCTTTCCACCCTTCAGATTCTGTATAGAAAGAAGATCCATTGTCCTGCGACCCTCCAAGCACTATAACGTCTTGTGTTTGCGAAACTCCAATTTTGTAAAACTGTCGAATACTGAGTCCTTCAGTAATATCTTCAAAATAATCTGAATTAATAGTTTCTGTATTTTCTGCTTTAAAAATTCCTCCATCGGTTACTGCATAAAGTGTAGTTCCATTAAACATTAGATCATCCACATCTGCATGACAGTATCCAATATTCAAATTAGCGGCATTCGCAGGAATCCAATCTGAAGTAATAGTAAAATCAGTTCCTCCATTCATCGAGCGCCATGTTAAAATACCGGCTATATGAACTTCGTCTTCATTAGTTGGGTTTACGGCTATAGCCATATCTCTAGGAGCTTGCCCTCTATCGTCTTGCCCTGTGAGACTATAACCGAAAAAGTTCAGTCCCTGATGGTTTAGTTTTTCAAAACTTGTCCCGCTGTCATTTGATTTATAAAGAGCACCAAATATTGGTTCGTTTGCTTCAAGCACATACACTCTTTCTGGATTGTCTTCTGTAACTCCTATTAACTTTGGTCCATGAAAAAATCCGCTTACTGTTGTAAAAGTAAGACCTCCGTCAGTAGACTTGTGAAAACCAGACCCGGAAGCATAAACAACAGATAAATCGCCTGGTTTAAATTCTATGTCAAATCCGCGTGTATCAGCCACTGCTCTCACCCAATCAGCACCTCCATTTACAGATCGATATATCCCTTCATTTTCTGCAGTTGCAAACATTAAATCTGGATTATCTGGATTTATCACAATCTTATTTACCATACTATTACCTATCACACCAAGAAGGTTCCAAGTGGCGCCAGAATCTGTAGATTTAAAAATATTTCCTCCATGAGACCCAAAGTAATATATATTAGGATTGGTTGGATGAATCGCTACTGAGTATACAGAAAGATGTGAAAAATAATCAGTGAGGTGACTCCAAGTTTGAGCTCCGTTGGTTGTTCTCCAAACCCCTCCCGTGTTTGCACCAATAATTATATGGTCGCTATTTCCTTCCTCAAAGGCTAGCGCTGTGATTCTTCCAACTCCAGGGTTCCAACCTGAAGTAGCGTTCCAAGAACTCGGCCCTAAATCTTCCCAACTATCTGGAAGTACAGCACGATTAGCTGCCGTTTCATTCAAATTCGCATTCCATTGCTCTAACTCTACTAGTCGTTCCTCTATGTTTGGAAGATATCCATCATCGTTAATCATTCTTTTGGCATTATACTCCCATCTTTTATAAGGTTTATAACCTGTTCCACGACCTTTATCTCTGTTTTCAAAATAGGCCTCGGCACTATCTATCACTTCTTGAACAGGATAGCCTCCGTTATCGATCATTCGGAGATACTCTTGAGCATGACCTAGAAACGTTCCTAAAATAAGGATTAAAACCAACAAGAGTTTGAAGTATACTTTTTTCATTTTCAGCTTATTAAGTAGTTTGTTTATCTAAACCTCAAAAGTATTAAAAATACACGTTATCACGTATTCAATCTTTCTTATTTTTACGCTCTGAAAAATTATTAGAAACTATTCACCTCATGCAACCAAACCATATTCTTTTTCTGATCATCGGTTATTTTTTAGTATTGATTTTGATATCGGTATTGACAAATAAAGGAGGTAGCAATTCAGATTTTTTTAAAGCTGGAAAACAGTCGCCTTGGTATCTTGTTGCGTTTGGAATGATTGGAGCGTCCTTGAGTGGGGTAACATTTATTTCGGTTCCAGGATGGGTGGAAGCTTCAAAATTTAGCTACTTCCAAGTTGTCCTTGGGTATGTAGTTGGATATGCTGTTATTGGAACCGTCCTTCTACCACTGTATTACAGACTCAACTTAACATCAATATATACCTATCTGGATGGAAGGTTTGGAAATGCTTCGTATAAAACTGGAGCTTCTTTCTTTTTATTATCCAGAGTAGTAGGCGCTAGTTTCCGCCTCTATCTTGTTGCGATTGTCTTACAAAGTTTGATTTTCGACGACATGAATATCCCTTTCTGGCTAACTGTTACTATCACTATTTTACTTATTTGGCTTTACACATTCAAAAGTGGAATTAAAACCATTGTTTGGACTGACACTCTCCAAACCCTATTTATGCTTACAGCTGTAGGAGTTGCGGTTTATTATGTCGCTACAGATTTAGGACTTTCTGGGTTTAACCTCATCAACTTTGTTGTAGAAAGCGACATGAGTCAAATTTTCTTTTTTGACGATTGGAGATCTGGAGATCACTTTGTAAAACAATTTATTAGCGGTGCATTTATAGCTATTGTTATGACTGGATTAGATCAAGACATGATGCAAAAAAACCTGACCTGTCGCAATCTAAAAGATGCCCAAAAGAATATGTTTTGGTTTACGATTGTCCTTACTATAGTAAACATGGTTTTCCTTGTTTTAGGACTATTACTAACAGTTTATGCTGAACAAAATGGTATTGACGCTCATAGAGACCAATTATTTTCTACGCTAGCTGCTTCGCAAACAGAATTTGGAATTGGTGTTGCTATATTATTTGTATTAGGACTTATTGCTGCAGCCTACAGTAGTGCTGATAGTGCGCTAACGTCTTTGACCACTTCATTTAGCATCGATATCCTTGAAATTGAAAAGAAGTATGATGAGAAAAAGCAAATTAAGATTCGGAAACGCATCCACGTTCTTGTTTCTTTAGCGTTAATTGCAGTAATCATCATTTTTAAATACGTAATTGCAGATGAATCTGTGATTGCGAAGCTTTTTACTTTTGCTGGATATACCTATGGTCCATTGCTAGGTTTATACACATATGGGCTTTTTACGAATTGGAAAGTAAAAGACAAGTGGGTTCCTGTAGTAGCAGTTGCAACACCTTTCTTAGGATACTTTATCAGCTCTTTAAGTGCTACTTACCTGAATTTCGAATTCGGATTTTTTATCCTAATTCTAAATGGAGCATTAACATTTGCTGGATTAATATTGATTCGTTCCCAAAAGAACTAACGTACAAGCTACTTCAGATTCAATATTGTTTTCTTCTAGAATTTTATAAAACTTAGGATTTTCTGTCCCGGGATTGAAGATTACACGTTGTGGTTTTAACGACAAAATATAATCGTAGTATTCTTCTTGCCTTTTTGGGTTTAGATATAGTGTTACGGTGTCTACTTCTTCAAAAGGTTCTTTTTTGGTTACAATATTCACACCTGCTACTTCTCCGTTTTTAAGCCCAACAGCTTCAACAGGATGCTCATTATCTACCAAGCGGTTTATAGCCATATTAGAATAACGACTAGGGTTAAGACTGGCTCCCATCACCAATGTTTTCTTTTTCATACTTTATGATTTTGTTGAAAATTACAACATAGAACGATAATGAACCTTAAATCTTCGTTAAAAAACACAAGCTAATGAAATAAAAAGAGATTTTTTACGTCTATATAGATAAGGATATCATCTACTTTACCACGTGAATTTTTTACGTTGATGGTTAGTGTTAATTTAAAGTGGTAAAGATTCAATCCCGAAGAAAAACTTTCCTCGGGATTGTTTTTTGTTATTATTCTGTTAAACAACTCTTTCTTGTGAAACTATTTGGAATGTTTTCCGTCTAAAATATTGAGCTAGAACTTCATATTATAACTAATTTAATCTGCAAGCGCAGTCTGAATTAGCCAAAAAGTTATATTATTAGAAAGTAATGATAAGGCCTCTTTAAAGCGAGAGGCCTTTTTTATTTACCAACGCATAACTGCACTTCCCCAAGTAAACCCGCTTCCAAAAGCAGCCAACACAACAAGATCACCTTCTTTGATTTTTCCAGCCTCCCAAGCTTCCGTTAAAGCAATTGGTATTGATGCTGCCGTTGTATTTCCATATTTCTGAATATTGTTGAAAACTTGATCGTCAGTCAACTTCAGTTTATGTTGAATAAATTGAGAAATACGAAGATTCGCTTGATGAGGAATCAACATATCAATGTCTTTTATTTCTAAATTATTTGCCTGGAGACCTTCATTTATAACTTCAGAAAAACGAACAATAGCATGTTTAAACACAAATTGTCCGTTCATATAAGGGTAATATGGAATATTTTCTTGTGGGTTTTCTGCTATTATTTCAGGAACCCAGTGCTCCGTACTTGGTCCTTGTAGCGACAATTCGTTTTTATGTTGACCTTCACTGTGTAGGTGAGTAGAAAGAATTTCTCCTTTACCCGATTCATTTCTAGAAACCACTGCTGCACCTGCTCCATCACCAAAAATTACCGAAACACTTCGACCTCTTGTGCTAAAATCTAGACCTCCACTATGGTTTTCACTTCCAATAACAAGTACGTTTTTATACATCCCTGTTTTAACAAATTGATCAGCAACAGATAGTGCGTATATAAAGCCACTACATTGATTTCGAACATCCAAAGCAGGAATAGTTTTCATCCCCATCATTTCTTGCACTTCTACTCCACCTCCTGGGAAATACATATTAGGACTTAGTGTTGCAAAAACAATCATGTCGATATCGTCTTTAGAAAGTTTTGCTCTTTCTAAAGCAATTTTTGCTGCCTTCACTCCCATCACTGAAGTGGAGTTTCCATCTCCTTTCTTTATATGTCTTCTTTCTTTTATCCCTGTTCGTTCTTGAATCCACGCATCGTTAGTATCCATAATCTTTGAAAGATCATCGTTTGTAACTACGTTCTCAGGAACATAATATCCTAAACCTGTAATTTTTGAAGTGTACATATTCATTGTATTTTAATAACGTGGAAAGATAGGTATATGCCTCCTTTCAACGAAACAAATATTGATTTTTGTAATATAAACCCATAATAAATAATTCATCTTTATTTTAAATATCTTTAGCGTCTTAAACTTTTACACTATGAAAAAAATTCTAGCATTCCTTTTACTAATCTCTGGATCTATAATAGCTCAAGAGAATCTAACCTATCAAAAACCCCACGCTTCTATTCTGGAATTAGTTGACGCTCCCTTGGCTCCAGCTATTCGAATTGACAGTAAAGGGGAAAATGTAATTTTATTTTTTAGAGATCAATACAAGTCCATAGCTGAACTTTCTGAAACAGAACTTCGTTTAGGTGGATTACGAATAAATCCGAAAACAAATATTGGTAGTAGAACCACCTATTACAACAATATTAAAGTAAAGAAAACCGATGAAAAAGAGCCACGCCAACTAACGGGTATGCCTGAAAACGCACGTTTGTCTAATTTCACCGTGTCTCCTAATGAAAAGTTCATGGCTTTTTTAAACACTACTGAAAACAAAGTAGAATTATGGGTTGCCGACATCGAGCAAGCAACTGCTAGAAAACTTAGCAATGAAAAAATCAACGCCAATATGGGGCGTGCTATAAACTGGTTTAAAGACAACAACTCTTTATTGATAAAAGTTATTCCAGAAAACAGAAAGGAACTTATTAACACTTCCGAAGTGGTTCCTGAAGGACCTACTATTACTGTAAGTGAAGGTGAAAAAGCACAAAACAGAACGTATCAAGATTTATTAGGAAGTCCAAATGATGAATTCAACTTTGAACAATTGGCTCTTTCAGAAATCAAGAAAATATCGCTAGATGGAAAAATTTCAGATTTTCTTCCAACAGCAATGTATGACGCGATTAACTTTTCTCCTAATGGTGAGTATATCATGATTGATATAATCAAAAAGCCATTTTCATATATAGTACCTTATTACCGTTTTCCGTTTGAAACAAATATTTACAACACGTCTGGAAACCTAGTTAAAACCATTAATGACGTTCCATTAAACGAGGTTCAACCCAAAGGATTTATGGCAACTCGTACGGGCAAAAGAAGTATGAACTGGCGAAATGACAAACCTGCTACTATATATTGGGCAGAAGCTTTAGACAAAGGTGATCCTGAAATTGAAGTAGAACATCGCGACGCAATCTACGAACTTGACGCTCCATTTAATGGTAAAGAGAGACTGCTCCTAAAAACTATAAACCGCTTCTCTGGAATTATTTGGGGAAATGATAATCTTGCAATAGCATCGGATTATTGGTGGAATGATAGAAACACAAAATCTTATATTTTCAATCCTTCAAATTCTGCTCAAAAACCAACAGTAATTTTCGATAGAAACTACCAAGACAGATATAATGACCCAGGAAGTTTTGTTACCACAACAAACCATTATAACGAAAGAGTTTTAGATATTCACAAAGGGAATGCCTTCTTAATGGGAGATGGTTTTTCTGAAAAAGGACAGTTTCCTTTTATAGATCAATACAATTTAAAGTATCAAAAGTCTAAGAGAATATATGAGTCTACTTATACGGACAAAGTAGAAAACCTTAATTCTGCTATAGATATGAAGAAGGGAATTGTTTTGGTTCGTATTGAGTCGCAACAAGAATATCCTAATTATTACTTCAGAAATATTTATAAGAAGAATAATTTGAAGCCAATCACCTATTTCGAAAACCCTTTTAAGAGCATGCAGGATGTTCATAAGGAAGTAATTACCTATAAACGTGAAGATGGTTTAGAGCTAGAAGGAACACTTTACTTACCTTCTGGATATGACATGAAAAAGAAAGAAAAAATGCCTATGATTTTATGGGCGTATCCTCGTGAATATAAGGACAAGAGCAGTGCATCACAAAGCACTACTAATCCAAATAAATTTATTTATCCTTTTTGGGGATCACCTGTATATTGGGTAACACGAGGTTATGTGGTTCTAGATGGCGCAGCTTTCCCAATTGTGGGAGAAGGCGATGCTCAGCCTAACGACACATTTAGAAAACAACTTGTAGACAATGCCAAAGCAGCTATCGATGCTGTAGATAAATTGGGATATATAGACAGAAATCGGGTTGGTGTTGGAGGACATTCCTACGGAGCTTTCATGGTTGCTAACCTGTTGAGCCACTCCGATCTTTTTGCTGCTGGAATTGCAAGAAGTGGAGCATATAACCGTACGTTGACTCCTTTTGGATTCCAAAGTGAAGAAAGAAGCTATTGGGATTCACCCGAAACATACAATGCTATGTCTCCATTTATGCATGCCGATAAAATGAAAACTCCAATGCTTTTAATCCATGGTGAGGCTGACAATAACTCAGGAACTTATCCAATGCAAAGTGAGCGTTATTTCAATGCTCTTAAAGGTTTGGGAGCTACAGCAAGGTTGGTTATTCTTCCTAAAGAAAGTCATGGGTATAGCGCAAAAGAAAGCATACTACACATGCTGTGGGAACAAGATGAATGGTTAGAAAAATACGTTAAAAACAAAAAAGAAGACACTAGTAAATAAGAAATCAGTGACATTTAGGTTAAAAAAAGGGCGCATTAAATGCGCCCTTTCTAAACAACCTAACCAATAAATAATAGAATACTTTCTACTTTTTCATAGCAATTTAAATACTCAATTATCTTGGTGTAAAGATACCCATCCTTCTGCAACCAATATGTTAAGGCTTACAACAAAGTTTTGTTAAAGTTCAGATGTATTTCTTGTAGTTTTCAATTTCTACTTTGGCTCCTAAGTCATTCATTAAATTATATAATCCGAAAAAAGTTCGGTTTATGTATAGGAAATGTTTTGATCCACGGTTCCCGTTCATCTTTCGTAACCCTGTATCTTTAGAATACTTATTGCTCAAATCAGCTATTTTATCAAAAAACTTCTGGTCGGAAAAATCAAAAGTTTTATTGTGGAAAGGCTGGGTAAATAAACTTAGCATTTCATAAAACATTTCAGAGAAAAATTCAATTTCTTCAGGTGAATCTTCTTTTTTAAGAATTTCCAATTCAAACATTTTTTCAGAAAACACCTTAGGATCATTAATATTCTCTGGTTGAGCAAGTTCGAAATAAGGAATGTAAAACTGCTCTGGAACAACTTTGACACATCCAAAATCAATAGCTATTAAATTTGCGTTTTCATCCACCATAAAGTTTCCGGGATGCGGATCGGCATGAACCCGTTTTAAAACGTGCATTTGAAACATATAAAAATCCCATAACGCCTGCCCTACTTTATTAGCTTTAGATAAATCAGTGTTGATTTTAGTGAATTCAGACAGTTGCTTTCCTTCCATCCAATCCATAGTAATAATGCGTTCATTGGAGAGTTCAGGGTAATATTTAGGAAAACGTATATCAGGAATTTTTTCACAAGCTTTTGTGATTTCTATACTTTGTTTTACTTCTAAAACATAATTAGTTTCTTCCAACAGCTTTCCTTCTATCTCCTTAAAATACTTCTCACTATCTTTCCCCTTAAGGTTAAATATTTTTATTGCTACTGGTTTTACTAATGCCAAATCGCTACTAATACTTTCAGCTACACCTGGATATTGTATTTTGACTGCTAAATTCTGACCGGTTTTAGTAGCCTTATGCACTTGACCAATACTAGCCGCAGCAACAGATTCAGCATTGAACGTGTCGAACAAACTTTCTGGTGCATCACCAAAATATTTTTTGAATGTTTTTCTTACCAAAGGTGCAGATAATGGTGGAACTTGAAATTGTGCAAGAGAGAATTTCTCAACATAAGCCTTAGGCATTATATTCTTTTCCATGCTAAGCATTTGCGCAACCTTAAGTGCACTCCCTTTTAGGTTTTTTAGGCTGTCATATATATCTTCAGCATTACTTTCATTGAGTTCATCCTTGTTATGCTCTGAATTGACAAGCTTTTTACCATAATACTTTAAGTAATTTCCGCCTACTTTTACTCCTGTAGTCATCAACTTTGATGCGCGTTGGATTTTATTAGTAGGCATTTTGTCTAAAGTTTTCATTATGTCATTTTTTCTTTCCAAATAAACTTTCCGAAATCTAATACACTTTCAAGAGGGCTACTATCAAATAGATCAAAAATAGCTCTCACAGATTTTTCAATTGCCAAATCGGTATTTTCAAAATCAGCTGAGTCGTCATCCATCCAATACTTCAAAAGAAATAGTGTTTGAAGCCACACTCCTTCTGATAAAACTTGAGGAGATTTTTTAAGAAACTTTACGTTCTGAGTCTCATTTGTTTGTATAATTAAATCTGAAGCAAATTCTTTAACATGAGATCGCAAACCTTTCAGTTGATTCAAATTCTTTATCAAATCTCTATGTTCCTGTAATTCCTGTAATGTGAAAAGAACATAACTCCTGTTTAGAGTTAGAATTTCAAAAAAGGTATAATAGAAAGTGAGTACTTTCTCTCTATTGGAAAAACCAACATAGGACGATTCATTATTGATTAAATTAACCGTCTGATTAAAAAATGAATTCCAAATCTCTTTTCTAATCCCTTCAAAAGAACCGAAGAAAGAATAAAATTCAGCTTCGCTAAAATTATTTTCATTACAAAACTTGAACACGCTACTTGGAACTCGCTCCTCTGAGAGAACAGTTTGAATATAAATCGAAATTACTTGATCTCTAGAAATTTTATCAGCTGGGACTTTTGCTTTAGTATTACTCATAAACAGGTTTTTAAATTCATGTAAAGATACAACTTGTTTAACCTACAGATTAATCTGTTAAACAGAATGTTGTGTTAAATTTATCGTATAGTGCAGGATGAGTAAAAAGGGGGTGACATCGTGTCAGAAAAACATACTTGGTATTTTATTTGACTACTAACTGTAGAATCTATTAAATAAACAGGTTAACCTCAATTTATTTTAAAATGAATTGATAAAACCCTTAAAATAAATATTAAGATTATGAGCAAAGGAACTATTAATGTATCGGTGGACAATATCTTTCCGCTGATTAAAAAATTCTTGTACAGCGATCATGAAATCTTCCTAAGAGAACTGGTCTCAAACGCTACAGATGCAACTTTAAAACTAAAGCACTTAACCAATATTGGAGAAGCTGAAGGAGTTGAATATGGAAATCCTATCATTGAAATAAAAATTAACAAGGATAAAAAACAACTTCACATCATCGATCAAGGTCTAGGAATGACAGGCGAAGAAGTTGAAAAGTACATCAATCAAATTGCTTTTTCTGGAGCTGAAGAATTCATAGAAAAGTATAAAGATAAAGATGGTAAAGACGCTGGTATTATCGGTCATTTTGGGCTTGGGTTCTACTCTGCCTTTATGGTTGCTAAGAAAGTAGAAATCATCACGAAAAGCTATAAAGATGAGCCAGCTGTACATTGGACTTGCGACGGATCACCAGAGTTCACTTTAAAAGAAACCGACAAAAAAGAAAGAGGTACTGAAATAATCCTTCATATTGCAGACGATTCAACTGAATTTTTGGAAGACTCAAGAATAAGTGAGTTACTAGTGAAGTACAATAAATTCATGCCTATTCCAATTAAATTTGGAACACGCACCGAAACACTTCCTAAACCAGAAGGTGCAAAAGAAGAAGATGAAACACCAACTCAAGAAGTTGACAATATAATCAACAATCCAAACCCAGCTTGGACAAAGCAACCAACAGAACTTGAAGATAAAGACTACAATCAGTTTTATCGAGAGCTTTACCCAATGCAGTTTGAAGAACCTCTTTTCCACATTCATTTGAATGTAGATTACCCGTTCAACCTAACTGGAATTTTGTATTTCCCGAAAATGAGCAATGATATGAGCATTCAAAAGGATAAAATCCAGCTCTATCAAAATCAAGTTTTCGTAACCGACAATGTGGAAGGAATAGTCCCTGAATTCTTGACTATGCTGCGAGGTGTGATTGACAGCCCAGACATCCCTTTGAACGTTTCTAGAAGCTACCTACAAGCAGATGGAGCTGTTAAGAAAATATCAAGCTACATTACTCGTAAAGTAGGAGACAAATTAAAGAGCACTTTCAACAACGATCGTGAAGGATTCCAAAAAAAGTGGGACGACATCAAAATCGTTATTGAATATGGAATGTTAACCGAAGATAAGTTCTATGACAAAGCCAAGGACTTTGCGCTTTATCCTACTGTAGACGATGAGTATTTCACACTCTCAGAGTTAAGAGACAAGGTGAAGGACACTCAAACAGATAAGGACGATAACCTAGTAATTCTTTACTCTTCAGATAAAGATGAGCAACACTCATATATTGCTTCTGCAAAAGATAAAGGATACCAAGTACTACTTTTAGATTCACCAATTGTTGCTCATTTGCTTCAAAAAATTGAAAGTACAGAGGAAAAAATATCTTTTGTTAGAGTAGACAGTGATCATGTTGACAATCTTATCAAAAAAGACGAGGAGCAGATTTCAAAACTCTCAGATGAAGAAAAGGAATCTTTAAAAAATGTTTTAGAAGAAATTGTTCCAAAAGAAAAATTTACAGTTCAACTTGAGGCCATGGACAGTAATGCTAGCCCTTTCATAATCACTGAACCAGAGTTCATGCGTAGGATGAAAGATATGCAGAAAACTGGTGGCGGAGGAATGTTCGGAATGGGCGGATTCCCTGAAATGTACAACTTGATTGTAAACACCAACCACGAATTGGTAGGTGAAATTTTGAACACTAAAACTCAAAAGAAAAAAGAACGCTTAGTAAACCAAGCACTCGATTTAGCGAGACTGAGCAAAAACCTTTTAAAAGGAGAAGAGCTTACAGAGTTTATTAAACGAAGCTATGAAATGATTAAGTAAGAAATCACTTAATATAAATTTGAAAAATTCCGTCTCAGAAGAAATTTTGAGACGGAATTTTATTTTAAGACTAAGTTTTATTTAATAAGATTCTTCAGAAGAAATTCCATTCTTTTTACTGTTGCCCGATTATAATATTACAAACCCGATTAACCAAAGAGAACGAGAAGTGAAAGCAATTTAAATAAACATCTTGCCATTATATTCCCCTCTTAAATTTAAAAAATAAAAAGAATGCTTAATCAAATTAACTTGATTGTTCAGCTCTTGAGGAGGCGAGTCTTGTGTCTTACATCTATTAGCTGAGCGGTCTTAAATCTTAGTAGGACACAACTAATTCTCTTGAATTCTCCCCCTCTCTTTATAAACTAATACAGTTTGTTGTGTGTTAAATTTTTCGAAACAACTGTAGCACGTTTGATAAAAAAACAATACATTTGTTAACCATTTGGTTTAACCTTCAGGTTAAATTATAAAGTTAGAAGTATGTCAAGCACAAAGAAAAGTCAAGATACCGAAGGTCAGATCCTAGTTGCAGCAAAGAAAATATTTCAAAAGAAAGGGATGGATGGCGCTAGAATGCAGGAAATAGCTGATGAAGCAGGGATTAACAAAGCAATGCTACACTATTACTACAGAAGCAAACAACTACTTTTCGAAGCTGTTTTCAGTAATGCATTTGCCCTACTTGCTCCACAGTTAAACAAAATATTGAATGACGACTCCACCATTGAAGAAAAGGTGAAGAATTTTACCCATAATTACATTTCATTTATAGCGAAACATCCATATCTCCCTAATTTTATTATTCAGGAGATGAATCGGAACCCTAAGTTTTTTGATAAAATCCAGCAAAATACAGCATTCCCAACTTTAGATAAGTTTAATTCTCAAGTGGCTTTAGAAGTAGAGCAAGGAATACTAAAACCCATTGATGGAAAGCAACTATTTATAAATATTATCTCTTTAAATATTTTTCCATTTGTTGCATCTCCTTTGATTAAAGGCTTTTTAAGAATTGATGATAAAGGTTTTAAAGAGTTGGTAGAAGAAAGAAAAAAAGCAGTTTCAGACTTTATTATTAATTCCATTAAAAAATGAGAACACAACTATTTATACTCTTTATTATGGTGTCGTTTTCAATATCTGCCCAAGGGACACTAACGCTTGAAGAATGCTATATTATTGTTGAAAAAAACTATCCGATTTCCAAACAATCAAACTTATTAGAAGAAAAATCAAAAACAGAAGTAAGTGTTTTAAACAAAGGGAAACTACCACAAGTCAATCTAAATGCACAAGCTACATACCAGTCTGACGTAATTCAATTACCAATACAGTTACCTAATATCTCATTAGACACCCCAAACAAAGATCAGTATCGAGCCACATTAGACGTCAATCAGTTAATTTATAATGGAGGAAGTATTTCTGCGAAAACCAATTTAAAAAAAGCAGAACTCAAAACACAACAACAGCAAGTAGTCGTTAATCTACATTCCTTAAAGGCTCGTGTTAATAAAAACTTCTTTAACGTTCTGCTTATTCAAGAGCAAATCAAACAATTAAATTCAAAAAAAGAACAATTAAATGAGCGATTAACAGAAGTGAAATCCGGAGTAAAACATGGTGCAATACTGCCTTCAACTGAGCAAATGTTGATGGCCGAAATTCTAAAATTAGAACAGCAAATATTAGAAACCGATTACAATCGAGTTAAAGCTTTAAACCACTTAGCATCACTTTTGTCTATAAACCTACCAAATCAAACTGCATTATCAAGACCTCAAATTCTTATTGCTGAAGACACTCAATCGAGAAGGCCTGAACTAAAACTGTTCGATTTTCAAGAAAATCAGTTGCAGACAACCAAAGAAATAATATCTAAATCAAATTATCCTCTATTAGTAGGTTTTGCTCAAGTAGGGTATGGAAATCCTGGACTGAATATGTTAGACAATTCATTTCAAGATTTTTATATAACAGGACTGAGATTAAGTTGGAATATTTTGGATTGGGGAAAGGTTAATAAACAACAAAAAGCAGTGGAGATTTCAAAAGAAATCCTTTTAACCGAAAAAGAAACTTTTGTTCTAAACAACAACATACAGCTAAATGAGGCGAAAACAGATATTGAAAAATTTGAAAAAACACTTCTGAAAGATATTGAAATCATAAACCTAAGAGAACAAGTTCTTCAAGCTGCTACCTCACAATTTCAAAATGGAGTTATAACTTCTTCAGAATATATAATTGAATTAAACAATTTATACGAAGCTAAAATCTCCAAAGAATTGCACCAAACTCAGCTTAGTTTAGCTAAAGCAAATTATAAAGTAATTAAAGGAGAGTAAAATGAAACATGCAACTAAACCTGATTCGAATTAATTAAAATATTTAAAATGATAAAATACATTCTGATATTAAGTCTATTGTTTGGAACACTTACCTCCTGTTCCAACGACGAGAAAGCAGATGGTTACGGCAACTTTGAAGCCACCGAAATAACCATTTCTTCAGAAGCAAATGGAAAGCTGAATTTCTTAAATCTAGAAGAAGGACAACATTTAAAAAAAGGCGAATTGATTGGTCTTGTCGACACAACACAACTACATCTAAACAAACAGCAACTCATCGCTACAAAGTCTACTGCTGCCTCTAAATCAGGGGGCGTATGGTCGCAAGTAAAAGTACTAAACCAACAGCTTAAGAATGCTAAAATAGAGCAAGATCGATTTAAAAAAATGTTT
>DATGMT010000054.1:0-2954 GCA_035307265.1 Aequorivita sp. | reverse complement strand
CCAACATAGTTATATACGAAGTTTTGATGGAATTATGGCTGTTATATTCACCTTGTACGACAAAACCATCTTCATTTCGATTTATCAAATGTAGTGTTTTCAAATAACGTGTCCAATGGACTTTTTAAGGTTTTGTTGCTAATACCTAATACTCTAGTGTAAACTTCGGTTGTTTTGCTGCTAGCATGTCCTAATGCGCTCTGTATATATCGAATGTTTACACCCTGCTGCATTAAGTGCGTTGCAAAGCTATGACGCAGCGTATGTGGGGTACTCCAAGGGTTGCTATTGGTTTCCTTAACGGCCTTTCTGTAAATATTTTGAATACTCTTAGCAGAATATTGCCCGCCATCCTGACCTTCAAATAACCAATAACTGGGTCGATGCTTTTTATAATATTCTCGTAGAAGCTCTAACAGATAGGGGCTAAGCACTGTGTGTCGGTCTTTTTTGCCCTTGCTGTCTTTTATAAAAATATAACCATCGTCGCTTCGAATGTCCGTTACTCGTAGACGGATAACTTCACCAACTCGTAGACCAGCAGCGTAAATAATATGAAGTATAGCCTTGTGTTTTATGTTTTTAGGTTGGTTTAATATTAGACGTACTTCGGCTTCACTTAACACATTGGGAAGATCCTTGCTTTTCTTTGGCCGCGTTATGGTGTAATATTCCCTAGGCATTTCCAAGGTGTGTTCATAATAACACTTAATCGCGTTTATTAGTAGGTTCTGTTTCTGCTCACTAATACTGTATTTGCTAATTAAATAAAAAATAAAGCCCTCAATTTGTTCCTTGCTAATTGATCTATAGTCTTCACTTTCAAAATAACTTAGAAACTCACTTAATCCGTGTTGATAGTTGCGAATGGTGGACTGGCTAAACCCTTTTAAAACCATCTTTTGGTGATTCCGGTCTAGTTCAAGTTGTATCTTTTCCGAGCGAACCACCTTTGGCATTTTGGGTGTTGGCTTTAATTGCTCAATTCGCAATTGGCCTCCAAACAATTCTTTAGCCAATGCAATATTAGACTCAGTGTTTACAAGACTCCACAGTTTTTGATGCGGATGATAGTATGAAGTATTCAACTTCTTAAAAGCCTCGCGTTTATCCTTTAACGGATATGGAATAAAAAACTTTACCCGACCAGCATTAGGAAGCGGTCGGTACATAATTACGCTGTTTTTGTCATGTGTTTCCATAGCAATTAGAATTCTGATGTATTCAAAACTAATTAGAAAAAAAGACAAAAGAATGATGCTAGCCGACAGTAAACGGATATAAACGTTTATAACCGTTAAGAACGAATAATGTATATTAGCCTAGCAATCTGATGGATAATGGAAAAAAAATGTAAAATATGCCAAAAAGTAATCCGTGGCAGATCAGACAAAGTCTTTTGCTCAATTGGATGTAAAAACAACTATCATAAAAATATTCGCTATGCAAGCAAATTAGCCGCAATTGAAATAAACGGATTTCTTAAGCGCAATTATGCTATTCTATGGGAATTGCTAGGTGAAAATAAAACCCAAGTTAAAGTCTATAGAAATCAAATGGAAAAGAAAAAATTTCGATTTAAATATCACACACATTTCCACATAAACTCAAAAAACAAAATGTTTCATTACGTATACGACCTAGCATGGATGGAATTCTCAGATGATGAGATTTTAATAGTGCGGAAACAATAAAAAAAACGAAGCGACACTTTTCAATATCACTTCGTTCCTTCTGTATAATGCTTAAAAATGACTCTAAAGCAAAGAATCAAAATATGTAATAGCTTTAACTAAATCAGCTTCCTTATCTATATCTAAATTGTTTTGTTTGATATAACTAATCATTTTAGCTCTTTTGCTATCCATCATGCGCATGATTCGTCTTTTGGAATTCGGCATCTCCAAAAACCTTCCCTTATCTACCAAATAATATGTGGTTGCTTTTGGAAATGATGGTGGGGTGTCTTGTGCGAAGCTTGTAGAAGCTTTCTTAGACTCTAAAAATACTGCAGTGGTTTTCTTGTAAAGACTATACCTTTTGCCTTCAGCTAGCACACTAAAGTAACCTCCTTTCTCAATAGATTCTTCGTAGGGAATGAAAACATAAATCTCAGGCCCTATTTTAACAAAAATATTAGGATCCTTAATTAAGGCTCCAGTAGACGCACCCTCTAGTGAATTCTTAATCTCAATTTCATCTGCATATGCATTATAACGCATGGGTACATCAAATCGCAATAGTTGATCGCCTTGAAATATCTTGCCTAGTATAAAGTTTGGGTTAGAATATGCTTCGTCTTTTATCTTATTGAATTCTGCTTCCGTGAGCCCAAAACTCATCGCCTTTTGGTCAACGTCTATAGTCCTTAAATATAGATCATAATTGCTGTTTGCAGATCCAGGAGATCCAGCATTTTTACTATGGAAATCTTTTTGCGAGAAGGCATCAATACTCAATAATGCCAAAACAGTGAGGAGATATATCTTTTTCATAACTAAGGGTTTAATTACAAATATACTCATTATACTTTAAATCACTGTTTAAACTGAGAGAACAAGAACTTAATGCAATTTTATTAAGAGCCTCCTTGCTATTATGTTCACCACCGAAGTTTAAAAGATAGAAAGAATGCTTTATCAAATTAACTTGTTTGCCAAGATGTTAATGAGCAGGTCCAGGGTCACAAGTCAATTAACGAAGCGCCCTTATGTCTTAGTCGAACTCGACTATCCTAAAATATAAAACCGAATGAGCTTAAGTGAAGAGTATGTGCAATTGTAAAAGAAAATGCAGTCGAAACATTTTAAAAATTAAATCTAAAAGATTTCAACTGCATTCATAAAGTTGTCAATATAGAAATACTACATTTCTAGATATTGATAAAACAAAAAGTAGATTCTACAGTAATGAATCAAAAAAGGCAATTACTTTAATTAAATCTGCTTCCTTGT
>DATGMT010000053.1:0-7548 GCA_035307265.1 Aequorivita sp. | reverse complement strand
AGTTACAGGAGTGACTTCATTTACATTATTATCATCATTGCTACTGCAAGAGAAAAACAGTAATGAAGCCGTTACTAAAATAATAAATCTACTGATTTTCATAAAATAATTAATAGCTTTCATAGTTTCGTTAATTTAATTTTTGAGTTGAATACTCTTTGTTAGTTTAATTTCTATCACAAAGTTAAGCAGCGATATAAATGCTTGTTTCAGGGTATTTACTGAAATTACTACTAAGGGTTTTCCCTGAGATTTATCTTCTAAAGACTTTACAATAAAACAGAAAAATGAGTGTTTCTCCTCGGGTTTAAGTTTGGTGAATGCTAAGGAGTAGATTTAGAAGAAATAGTTTTTAATAGACAATAAAAAAACCGTTTACATAAGATCTGTAAACGGTTTTTTAATCACTGCTAATTAAATTCTCGCAGTAATGATTCTATTATTTTACTTATTCAAAAGCACAGGCTTCCCCATCCCTAATTGCCCTAGTTTATCCAGCTGTGTGGCTGCATCGCCTACTATTAGATAGATCATTTTATCTGGACGAATATATTTTTCAGCTAAAGTTTTAACCTCTTCAACGGTCAATGATTTCACAATATTTTCACGCTGTTTGGCATAATCCACTGGGTAGTTGTAATTGCTAATATTTGACAGCATAGACAACTTGCTGTTTAGAGTCTCAAAAGCTCTTGCTCCACTTTTTAGCATATAGCCTTTGGTAATTTCCAAATCATTATCATTGAAATTCTTACCATAGTTTTCCAAAATCTCTTTTATTAAACTCGCAGATTCATAGGTTACGTTAGAACGCACGTTACTGTTCACCATAAATGGCCCTTTAATATTGGTTCCCGAAAACCCTGAACGAACACCATAGGTATATCCTTTCCCTTCTCTCAATTCTTGGGTGAGTTGTGAAGCAAATCCACCGCCGCCTAATCGGTAGTTTAAAAGATTTGCAGGATAGTAATCTGCATCAGTGGCAGCTAAAGCGGGATAACCAAAGTTTAATACCGACTGCTTTGCTCCTGGAAAATCATAAAAGTAAATTTTTGAAGTTTCAGGCATTGGAAGCTCTCCTATTTCTGGAAATACTACGTCTTTAGACTCCCATCTATCATTTAAAGACGATAGAGAGTTAGTAACCTCAGCTTTAGTAACAGCTCCTACTACATGAACTTTAGTAATATTTGGTGAGAAATTAGAATTATAATATGCCTTTAGGTCGTCTAGAGTTATAGCTTCTACAGACTCTCTGGTTCCAAAATTATCATGTGATAAAATATGACCTTCACCGTGGAGTAGTTTATCAAACTCGATGCCTGCAATACTGTTAGGATTAGCTTTTTGACGTTCAATTTGACTTAGAACGCTTTGCTTTTGAAGCTCAAACTCTTTTTCGTCCCACCTTGGCTCCAATAGAATTTCCTCTAGTAAAGCCATAGTTTTATCGTAGTTTTTAGCTAAGGTATTCCCATAAATCAGGATAGCTTCCTTTATAGCTACTGTGTTTATTGAAGCTCCTAAGGTTTCTATTTCATTTTCTAATTCCTCAGGTGTTTTGGTAGCTGTACCTTGGGTCATTAGGTTGGCAAGTAGATTTGAAACTCCAATTTTTTCAGGATTTTCTAAAAGCATTCCACCATCCAATTGTATTCTGTACTGAACCAAAGGCACTTCATTGTTTTCTATTCCATATAATTTAATATCTGAAGATAATTCGTCTTTCCATACATCTGGAACTTTCACATCTGGACTTTCACCATAAGGAGGCTCCACACTTCTGTCAAAACTTGAAGGTGTTTTTTCATATTCCGCAACTACGCTTGAATCAAAACTTTCTTCAGCTCCTTCAACAATGGGCTCTTCTACTACATCTGCTAATTTTGAATCTGTTAGGGCTAGTGCTTTCTGGTTTTTAGGAACAAAACTCGTTGCTACATAATTCTTACCTTTAATATATTGGTTATAGACACGCATTACATCTTCTGGCGTAATTGCAAGTATATTTTTCACATCTTGGTTTACAAACCCAGGATCACCTGCAAAAATCTCATATTGTGCCAACTGAAATCCTTTTCCTAATACACTTGAAAGTCCTTGATAAAAAGCTGTTTCCTGACCTGCTTTAATTCTATTTAAATCGGCTTCAGAAATCCCTTCCGCTTCAAATTTTTCTAACCCATCCTCTATTCCTTCTAAAACTTCTTGTAAACTTGTATTTGGAAACGCTGTAACTTGCATCATAAACTGACCGGCAATTTCAGAGTTATACTGATACCCATCTACAGCATCTGTGAGTTTTTTGTTTTCAACAAGCGATTGATATAGAGGTGCTTTTTTACCTTTCGTTAAATAGGTTGCCAATACTTCTAAAGCATAGGAATCTGGATGATACTGGTAAACCCCTGGCCATGTTAGCGTTAGTTGAGGCAAACGAGCAAAGTTATCTTCGTAATACAGCTTTTTAGTTTCAGAAAGCGTGACAGGCTGCTTTTCCATTTTAGGAATACCCTCTCCCCTTTCAATTTCACCGAAATATTTATCTACCCATTTTTTTGCTTGATCAACATCAATATCTCCAGCAATAGTTAGAGTTACGTTATTCGGCACGTACCAACGGTTATAAAAATCTTTTACATCCTGAAGTGTTGCATTTTGTAAGTCTTCTAAAGACCCGATGACCTCCCAACTATAAGGATGCCCTTCTGGATAAAGGTTTTTATGAATTACGTAAAAATTATGACCGTAAGGAGCATTGTCTACTCTTTGGCGTTTTTCATTTTTCACCACTTGCTTTTCTTTTGCTAATACTGGCTCTGTAACTGTATTGATAAAGAAGCCAAGTTTATCAGCTTCTGCCCAAATCATTTTTTCTAAAGCATCTTTTGGCACTGTTTGGTAGTAATTTGTTCTATCTCTACTTGTAGAACCATTTGCTCCAGATCCTCCAATACGTGCACTCATTTTATCGAGTCCGCCTTTTCCAAGGTTTTCTGATTCTAAGAAAAGTAAATGCTCGAATAAATGTGCAAAACCTGTTCTCCCTTCAATTTCTCTTGCAGAACCAACATGACTTGTTAAAGCAACAGCAACCACAGGGTCTGAGTTGTCTACATGAAAAATAACCTGTAAGCCGTTATCTAAAGTGTACGTTTCGAATTCGACTTTAAACTCCTTGTCTTCAGAAGTTTTTTCTAGTGGCTTTTCACAAGAGACAAAGATGGTAATGCTGAGGATAGTAAGGCTTAAAATTTTAAAAAACTTCATAGTATTGGGAAGAATTAGTGGTGTTGGTTTTATATTTGAAAGGTAAAGCCACAAAGGTACGAAAACCTGACATGCCAGAATATGGAAATATTTGGGTTAGTTAAACAAAGGTTCGAACCTCAACACTCTCTTTATAAGATCGTTATAAAAAAGCATTGGCTTGACATTATAATGACTATATTTAAACTAAAGAGTAACATTTGCAATATTGAAGTATGAAAAACGTAGTTCTAATTTAATTTAAGCTTCTAAATTAATTCAGAATCAGCCAGATGGGTTTCGGTATAAAACGGCTACTCTTTTTCTGATATACATTTTTCTTCATTCCTTTTTTAATTTCAAGTGTAAACTTCCAAAATAATTGTTAATTTCACTTCCTTAACAAAACTATCCCATGAAAGATCCAAAAAGACTTTTTGACTTCCCATATTATCAGTTAGAGCATTATCCCTTAGAAAAAGCATTAGTAACTAAATACGATGGAAAGTGGGTACCCACTTCTACTCAAGAATATATAAACAAAGCTAATGCTATAAGTCGAGCCCTAATTCGTATGGGTGTAAAGCCCAATGATAAAGTAGCTTTAATTTCAACTACAAACCGAACAGAATGGAATATCTGTGATATAGGAATTATGCAAACTGGTGCGCAAGACGTACCAATCTATCCTACTATTTCAGAAGAAGAATACCAATACGTTCTAAACCATAGTGAATGTATGTACTGCTTTGTTTCAGACAAGGAAGTTTACGACAAAGTAATGGCCATAAAAGCCAACGTTCCTTCTTTAAAAGAGGTGTATACTTTCAACGAAGTAAAAGGAGCTAAGAATTGGACTGAAGTCTTAGAACTCGGTAAAGACGAGAGCAACCAAGATGAACTCGACAAAAGAAAAGATGCAATTAGCGAAGATGATTTAGCTACCTTAATATATACTTCTGGAACAACAGGCAAGCCTAAAGGAGTTATGCTTTCTCATAAAAACATTGCAAGTAACGCTAAGTTTAGTGAAGAAAGACTACCTATTATTAATGGAAAATCTTCGGGGCTAAGTTTCCTTCCTGTGTGTCACGTATACGAACGAATGCTTCACTATATGTATCAATATTGCGGTGTAGAACTTTATTTCGCAGAATCACTTGAAACCATTAGTGAAAACCTTAAAGAAGTAAAACCTGAAGTTATGACTGCTGTACCTCGAGTATTAGAGAAGGTATATGACAAGATTTATTCAAAAGGAACAGAACTAACAGGCATCAAGAAAGCACTATTCTTTTGGGCTATAGACTTAGGTTTAAAATATGAGCCATACGGGCAAAACGGTTGGTTCTATGAACAACAATTAAAACTAGCAAACAAACTAATTTTCAGTAAGTGGAGAGATGCTTTAGGAAACAATCTAAAAGCAATTGCTTCGGGAAGTGCACCTCTTCAACCTCGATTAGCTCGCGTATTTAACGCTGCTAAAATTCCTGTAATGGAAGGCTATGGATTAACAGAAACTTCACCTGTAGTTGCTGTAAATGATATGAGAAACCGTGGTTTTAAAATCGGAACTGTAGGAAAACCATTGAGCCAAACTGAAGTGAAAATTGCTGAAGACGGAGAAATCTTGGTAAAAGGACCTCAAGTAATGATGGGATATTACAAGAATGAAGAAGAAACCGCCAAAGTTATGGAAGGAGGTTATTTCCACACAGGTGATATTGGCGAAATTGATAGCGAAGGTTTCTTAAAAATCACCGATAGAAAAAAGGAGATATTTAAAACAAGTGGAGGAAAATATGTCGCCCCACAACTTATTGAAAACGAGATGAAGCAATCCCGTTTTATTGAACAAATAATGGTAATTGGTGAAGGAGAAAAAATGCCTGCTGCACTAATACAGATCGATTTTGAATTTGTTAAAGACTGGGGCAAACTTAAAAACCTCAACCTACCTTCAAGTAATAAAGAAATTGCCGAACACGATGAAGTAATCGCTCGTATTCAAGAAGAAGTTGATTACCACAATGAAAAATTCGGACAATGGGAGAAAATTAAAAAATTCGAACTAGTACCCGACGTATGGAGTATAGACGATGGACAACTTACTCCTACTATGAAGATGAAACGAAAAGTTATTAAAGCAATGTACATAGATCTATACAATAAGATTTATGGACATAAAGATTAACTCCATTTAAATAATCTCAAAAATTACTTTTAAGTGATTTTTAAAGTAGCATACCCCTTATTAATAGAGATATGCTACTTTTTCTTTTTAGACAATCCTCTCTGCCTAAAGTATTAGAAATAAACAAGCAGAAAGTCGTTTATAATTCCGATATTTAATAGTTATAACTAAAGTAAATATCTGCCTTATATCTTATCTACCAACATTATAATTAAAAAAACAAACAAATATACTATGCGTGCATAATAAATTTTGTATATTTGGTATCTCAAGGTTCAGACACTATAATGAAAGAAAAAACTATTGACTACCTACTTCGTTCTACATGGATGAATGTTGCCAAAATGTATAATGAAGAGGCGGGTAAAAAAGGGAGCACAATGGCTACTGGATTTGCCCTTATAAGCATAGATGCTGAAAACGGTACTCCATCAACAGCCCTTGGACCTAAAATGGGAATGGAAGCAACTAGTCTTTCACGAACATTAAAGTCTATGGAAAAAAAAGGGTTAATAGAAAGAAAACCTAATCCAGCTGATGGCCGTGGAGTATTAATTCATTTAACGCCTTTCGGAAAAGAAATGCGTGAGTTCTCCAAACAAGTTGTATTAAGTTTTGACGAAGCTGTCCAAAAACATGTATCACAAGAAGAACTAATGATATTCAGAAAAGTAGCAAACACTATCAACGACCTTATTGACACCAAAAAGGTCTATGATTCAGAATAACCCATATAAATAGAATAATTAAGCGGTTGAACCCAACCAAAAAATTAAAAATATGTCAAAAAGAAGAATTAACAAAGTAGCGGTAATCGGTTCCGGAATTATGGGAAGCGGTATAGCTTGCCATTTCGCCAACATTGGTGTAGAGGTGCTATTGCTCGATATTGTTCCGCGTGAGCTTAATGATGCCGAAAAGAAAAAAGGGCTTACTCTAGAAGATAAGGTGGTAAGAAACAGAATTGTAAACACAGATTTACAAAAAGCTATTAAAAGCAACCCTGCCCCACTCTATCACAAAGATTTTGCTAAACGTATTACTACAGGAAACTTAGAAGATGATATTGCTAAGGTAAAAACTGCCGATTGGATTATTGAAGTGGTAGTAGAACGTCTTGATATCAAGAAACAAGTTTTCGAAAATCTAGATAAGCACAGAAAACCAGGAACCCTTATTACTTCAAACACTTCTGGTATTCCTATTAAGTTTATGAGCGAAGGACGTAGTGAAGATTTCCAAAAGCATTTCTGCGGAACGCACTTCTTTAATCCACCACGTTACTTAAAACTTTTTGAAATCATCCCAGGACCTAAAACTTCACCTGAAGTATTAGAATTCTTAAATGGTTACGGTGAAAAGTTCCTTGGAAAAACTACTGTAGTAGCTAAAGACACTCCTGCATTTATTGGAAACAGAATTGGAATCTTCGGAATTCAAAGTCTTTTCCACCAAGTGAAGGAAATGGGACTTACTGTTGAAGAGGTTGATAAACTAACTGGTCCAGTAATTGGTCGTCCAAAATCGGCTACTTTTAGAACTGTTGACGTTGTTGGTCTTGATACTTTAGTACACGTAGCTAAAGGTATTCACGAGAATGCCCCGGAAGACGAAGAACACGGAATCTTCCAAATTCCAAGTTTTATCGACACCATGATGGAAAAGAAATGGCTTGGAAGTAAAAGCGGACAAGGTTTCTATAAAAAAGTAAAAGACGAAAAAGGAAATAGTGAAATTCTTTCATTAGACCTAGACACTTTAGAGTACAGAAAGAGTAAAAAAGCATCATTTGCAACTCTAGAAAAAACGAAATCGGTTGGTACTGTAACCGATCGTTTCCCAATTCTTATTGCAGGGAAAGATAAAGCTGGCGAATTCTACCGTAAGAACTTCGCAGCAATGTTTGCTTATGTTTCAAAAAGAATTCCTGAAATCACCGACGAACTTTACAAGATTGACGATGCTATGAAAGCAGGTTTTGGATGGGACAATGGTCCTTTCGAAATTTGGGATGCCGTAGGTGTTAAAAAAGGAATTGAATTAATTAAAGATTTAGGAAAAGAACCAGCAGCTTGGGTAAACGAAATGCTTGAAGCTGG
>DATGMT010000052.1:0-2283 GCA_035307265.1 Aequorivita sp. | reverse complement strand
GATAAAATAATGGAGTATCTTCTGAACGACCCAACAGCCGGTGAAGAAGCGGCAAAAAGGGATTTAGAAGCAGGATTTCCGATTGCATATTGCGATGAAGATTATCCGGAAACCATGGAAGATAACAACCTGATGATACAGTAGGTTATCGGAACCTGCTTGAAAGTTCTCTTCCAAGCGCCTTAAATAGACCAGATACTGCTCCTCATTCTCTATTGGTTTCATATTTTCAAATTTACAAAAATGAAAGTACTATCTTAGTTCTTCATTTTGAAAAAACAAATGAGCGATGGAACATTATGAAGATAAAACAATGGAGTATCTTCTGAACGACTCCACAGCCGGCGAATTTGCGGCAAAAAGGGATTTAGAAGCAGGATTCCCGATTGTTTATTGTGATGAGGACTATCCGGAAACAATGGAGGAGTCAGTCCCAATGATACAGGAGTTTCCCAACGGTGACCGGTTTATTGTGACCTTAAATATGGATACTCGAGAGGTAACAAAAGTCAGGCAGATTCCTGCCAAAGATCGTGTTGATAATTCACATTAACGCTGCATACACCGGCCTTGAGGCTGGAGTTTTAACTCGTGGCACAATTTGTCCGGAATTAGTGGCACATTTTGGACTATTATACCTTATGAGGACCTGTTGATATTTCAGGTTTTTAACTGTTTTCAATTATGGCTATTTCTTCATCGGTCAGTTCGTAAAGCTGGTAAACCAATTGGTCTATTTGGGTTTCCAATTCGGTGGTATTGGCGGAGGGATTTTGACTTTTAAGATCAATAATCTTTTTTACAACATGGTCCAATTTATCTAATTCAATTGGAACCGGACACTCTTTTACATAGTCAGAAAAAAACCGAAGGTAGCCACCACGAATTGAATTAGAAACGGATTGAAAATAAAACAGAAATACTTTCGAATTTAAATAGCCTAACAAACCCAAAGACTCTACTCCAATATTATAAACGGTGTTAACACTAAAATGTCCATTATAGTCCATTGTAAAATTTAATTTTTTTGAAATATCTGGATATATGATTTTGGGTTTTTCAAACTTACTTGTATCTGCTGGGCTTGCTTGTAACTCGAACCATTGACCGTTGCCGGCTTTTTTCTCAAGCGTTGATTTGAACTCAGAAAGATGGCTTAAAACAGAAGGATAGTTTTCAATACTTATCCCTCTTTTTGAAAGAATAATGTACTTTTTGCTAGTTGGTTTCTCATATCTTTTTATATCCTTCCCAGCCAAGAGAGGTTTTATTATTTGCGCTGCATTCATATCCTTCTGAATAAGCTCATTTTTTTTCTTTTCGTCAATTATAAATGCCTTATTGCAACCAGTCACAATTCCTCGATAAATCGTGTCACCTACAAACTCGCTTAGAGTTACTCCTTTATTCTTCAGTTTGTTAGTCAGATTAATCTGCGATTGATTGTTTAAACTCCATCCTTTTTCTGATAACGAATTCTTTTTTATCTCAATTATATTGTGAGCCAAAAAAGCCTCTAAGCCATTAGGGAAAGTCAATGTATCAATTGGGATAAAACTAAAAGAAGAATCTGTTTCGGAATTAGAGGTTTCAAGTATGGAGGGATAAGTCGTAGCCTCTTCGAAAACCGGTAGGTCTCCAAAATCAATAATACATGTAATATTCTTAGTTAACAAGAACCTTCTTAAGTCCTTACCGTACCCAGCCTTGATCCACTTATTTGGAATAATAAACGCAAATTTTCCATGTTCCATCAAGAGGTTCAGTCCCAAGTTTACGAAATATACATACAAATCAGCTGTTGAATTAAAGCATACATATGTATTCTGTAGGTGAGGTTTAAGTTCTTTAAACTCTTCCTGTCTAATATACGGTGGATTCCCAATAATTACATCAAAGCCCACAAAATCACCATCATTATTCAGCACTTCAGGGAACTCAAAGCGCCATTCAAAAGCATTTTCAAAAATCTTATTGGCTTTAATTTCTTCAATCTCAGCTTCTAACTTTTTGGTTTCTTCGGTTAGCTTAGCTACTCTTTTATTCCAGGCTGCTTTCTCCCTTTTCGACATATCAAAAATCTGTTGCTGATTGGTCATTTGATAAAGCTCCCCAGAAACCTTTCTCAGCTTTTTTGCTTTTGGGTCGTTCAACGAGATTTCACTTCTGAAATCCGATTTGATATCGGCAATAAGCCGTTCCATCTCTCTTTTTTGTTCCTTGCTTTCAGCATTACGGTATGTGTCAACGGCTATTCGGTAGCTATCAATCGTCCATTTGCTT
>DATGMT010000051.1:0-5711 GCA_035307265.1 Aequorivita sp. | reverse complement strand
AAAATCTAATTTTTTGTAGTCCGTAGGGGATTCGAACCCCTGTTACCAGGATGAAAACCTGACGTCCTAACCCCTAGACGAACGGACCATTGTTTTTCAAATGCGACGGCAAAGATACAACGTTTTTTCAAAGTTGCAAATCAAATCGCAAAAAATTTAAAATATTTAATACGCTTGAGCAAAAAGAACCTTTCTCGAAGATGGCTTACCTGTAAACACACATGTTCCAGCCTCGTCTTGACCATCCAAAGGAATACATCTAATTGTTGCTTTCGTTTCGTTCTTTACCATTTCCTCTGTCTCTGCTGTACCATCCCAATGAGCGAGAACAAAACCTCCCTTGGTCTTTAAAACCTCTTTAAACTCGTCATAAGAAGAAACCTCAGTAATGTGCTCATCTTTAAAAGCAGATGCTTTCTTAAATAAATTATCTTGGATCTCGGTCATTAAAGAAACTACCTTTTCAACTACGTCTTCTCTCTTTATAAATTCTTTTGTTAGCGTATCTCTTCTCGCAAGTTCTACTGTTCCTTTTTCCACATCCTTTGGTCCAATAGCAATTCGAACCGGAACTCCTTTAAGTTCATATTCGTTAAACTTCCACCCAGGTTTATGAGTGTCGCGATTGTCATACTTCACTCGAATTCCTTTCGAACGCAATTCTTTCATTAAGTTTTCCGCCACTTCATTCACGGCTTCAAACTCTTCTTCTTTTCTATAGATAGGAACAATCACAACTTGATTTGGAGCTAGATTTGGAGGCAGCACCAATCCGTTATCATCGCTATGCGTCATTATTAAAGCACCTATCAATCGTGTAGAAACACCCCATGAAGTTGCCCACACATAGTTTAACTTACCATCTTTATCAGCAAACTTTACGTCAAATGCTTTTGCAAAGTTCTGCCCTAAAAAGTGAGAAGTACCTGCCTGAAGTGCTTTACCATCTTGCATCAAAGCTTCAATACAATACGTTTCTAATGCACCCGCAAAACGTTCACTTTCTGTTTTTGTTCCTTTTACAACAGGAATTGCCATGAAGTTTTCAGCAAAGTCGGCGTAAACGTTCATCATTTTTTCAGCCTCCACTATTGCTTCCTTTTCTGTTGCATGAGCCGTATGCCCTTCCTGCCATAGAAATTCAGCTGTGCGCAAAAATAGGCGTGTGCGCATTTCCCAACGCACCACATTCGCCCATTGGTTTACCAAAATAGGCAAATCGCGATAGGACTGAATCCATTTTCTATAAGTATCCCATATAATAGTTTCAGAAGTAGGACGCACTATTAGTTCCTCTTCTAACTTAGCTTCAGGATCTACAATAATTCCACTTCCATCTTCGGCATTCTTAAGCCTATAATGTGTAACTACTGCACATTCTTTTGCAAAACCATCTACGTGGCTAGCCTCCTTACTAAAGTAGGATTTAGGGATAAATAGCGGAAAATATGCATTCTGATGCCCGGTTTCTTTAAACATTCGGTCTAATTCAGCTTGCATTTTTTCCCAAATGGCATATCCATAGGGTTTGATAACCATGCATCCTCTTACACCAGAATTCTCAGCCATATCAGCCTTGATTACTAGTTCGTTATACCATTTTGAATAATCTTCTTCTCGTGAGGTTAATTTCTTAGCCATAGTTTGGTTTTGGCACAAATGTTGCGACCTTGTTAAAGGATTAGTTATTGTCCGCAAAACTACTTATTTTTATGAAGTCAAACAATTTTAAAAACTATAGATATGTTCACCCAAAAATTTGCCATTAACCCACTCGCCACCCCCCTATTAATTGGAATGGCAGCTATTGTAATGGTTTCGTGTGGAACACAAAATCGCACATACAACCAAAACGATGGCATTTATGCTTCGGGGGGAACTAGCAATCAAGAAAATAATACAGAAACTGAGACCGAACAGTCCTCTAAGGCTAATTATTATCAGCAATATTTCCAATCGAAATCTATATCGTATGAAAACGCTCAACAAGAAGAAGACGTTATTTTTACAGATATCGATGCTTACACAACAAGTGAAAGACTAGACGACGACGGAAATATCATTATCGAAGAAAGATATAGCGACGAAGACTACGGCCCATGGGGCAGCAATGCCGACAATGTTTCTGTAAACATTTATAATTACGGAAACTATGGTCACGGATACTACGGCTATGGATATGGATTCTGGAGACCTTACCGTTGGAGCTACCCATACTACGGATATTACGGCCCATCATGGAGCATAAGCTTTGGCTGGGGCTATCCTTACTATGGCTATTATGGATACCCAAGTTACTATGGATATGGTTATGGCTACGGCTACCCATATTACTACGGATACGGATATGGATACCCATACAACCACTACAACCCTAATAACGTTTCCTATAACCGAGGGAGAAGAAATTCTGATTACAACAGAACTCAAGCCCGAGGAAGATCCAATAATACATCAACTCGAAACTCTTATAGCCGTTCAGAAAACGCTCGAAGAGTAAACCGAAACAATGTAGGTATTAACAACACTGGCAGAAATACACGTACTAATACAACTAGAGACACTCGAACTAATAGAAACACTATTTACAATAATCGAAATACGAGAAGTCAAAATATTAGAACAACACCAAATACCAGAGCTACGCCTAATAACACAAACACTAGAACCAACACAAACACACGTAGGAGTACAAACACTAGAACCTACACACCTCCTACGAGAGTTCCTAGCTCTGGAACAATTCGTAGTTCAGGCGGAAGCACTCGCTCAAGCGGAAGCAGTAGTGGAGGCCGAAGAGGTAGAGGTTAACCACTAAACAGCCTCAACTGTTTATAAGTGCCACAACAGATCTAGATATATTCTGAATATGCTGTGGCACTTCTTTTACAAATCATACTTTAATACTTAAATCTTCAAGATGAAAATCTTATATACCCTAGTACTTTCAGCGATCTCTTTATCAATAGTAAACGCTCAAAACATAACCGATGGTCTGCGCTATAGCACAGAAGAAAACATCGGTAGCGCTAGATTTACAGCCATGAGTGGAGCAATGGGCGCCCTTGGAGGCGATTTATCGGCAATGTCAAAAAACCCAGCTGGAAGTGCAGTATTTTTAAATTCCAGTGTAACGCTTTCCGCATCTCTTCTTGACGTAGATAACGACGCCACATACTTTGGCAATATGGAAAATGGAAAGGAAGATAGACTTACTCTAAACCAAGCAGGTGGAGTATTCGTATTAAACAACTTCAACGAAAGTTCTGCATTTAAGAAACTAACCATTGGAGTTAATTATGAAACAACTAAGAATTTCAATAACGAACTTTATCTTTCTGGAATTGGAAACACGAGTATTAGTGAGTTCTTTTTAGCACAAGCACAAGGAATCCCCTTAGACCTATTAGAAACTCAAGGCAACGAAACCATCTCAAGCTTATATCAATACCTTGGCCAAAATCATGGAACCCAGGCTCAAAATGCATTTTTAGGATACCAAGGCTACCTTTTTGATCCAGTAGACCCAAACAATCTTTCGAATACAGCCTACACTTCTAATGTTAGTGGAAATAGATTTAACCAACAATATCTCAATGTCTCTAAAGGGTACAATAGTAAATTCACAGTAAATATTGGAGCACAAGTAACTAACGACCTTTATTTTGGAGTTAACGTAAACACTCATAGCCTTGACTACAGACAGAGTAGCTTCTTTGCAGAAAGCAACAGTAACTCAGGCTCTAAGATAAATAGAATTGGCTTTGAAAATAATCTTACTGTGTATGGATCAGGTGTGTCTGCACAAATTGGTGCTATTGCGAGAGTAGCAGAAAACTTCCGATTTGGATTAAGCCTTGACACCCCCACTTGGTTTCAAATTTCTGAAGAAACCTCACAATACCTAGAAACACGCAGAATGGAAGATGGACAAAACAAAACAGCTATCGTAGACCCAAGAATTCTGAATGTTTATGAAGACTATACTTTAAAAACACCAGGAAAAATAACAGCAAGTGCGGCTTATGTTTTCAATCAAGCAGGACTTATCAGTATTGACTACTCCTATAAAGACTATTCAAATATTAAATTTAGACCTACAAACGATTCCTACTTCCGAGACCTTAACTACGAAATTGGAAACACATTAAAAGGCGCATCTATACTTCGCCTTGGTGCTGAATACAGAATTGCACAACTTAGTTTAAGAGGAGGTTTCCATTATGAAGAAAGCCCTTATAAAAACGACCAAATGGTAGGTGATCTCACAGGGTTCTCCTTAGGAACAGGTTACAACTTTGGAAACTTTAATCTTGATCTTGCCTATTCAAGATCGGAGCAAACAAGTAAGATGCAAATGTTTTCTGAAGGGCTTACTAGCAGAGCAGACATAAATTCTGTTTACAGTAACTTTATTCTTTCATTCGCATTTAATTTGTAATAAAACTTTCATTACAACACGCCTCTGAAGCACCTGCTGAAAGAATAGGTCTAAGAGTCTCTACATGTTTCTGTACATTAAAGCAGAGTAGTAGAACTAACTCTTTTCTTTAACTAACTCCAATCCGCTATTGAGCCAACGCTTTAATTTTATAGTGGGCTGATAGTTAATATGAAACTTCGAGACTTCTTTTGCATTTAGAAGGCTCTGGTCTGGCTTACCTACACTCTTAAACCCTATTTTAAACCGACCTATATTTTCAAGGGAAACTGTTTTACCATTTCCTAAATGTTCTTTTAACTTACCGCCTAAAGCAATTAATACCGCTCTAATATCAGCTTCACTTAGTGTGGTTTCAGAGCTTATTTCATGACACAGACGGTCGATATCCACTTCACCTGTACTAACAGATTGTAGTATATAGTTCACTTTTGAAGTTTCAGAAATATTATTCTTCCTTTTTGAAATACGATAATGAATAGCCATAATAACTCGGTTTATGTGTTTTCTTATGCTTTCAAAAAAACTGCTAAGAGGTTTAATGAAACTTATCGGTCAATTTGAATAAACATATTAGCAAATTGAGATTATATTGTACAATATACTGCAAAATATTGTAGATTAAATCTAAATATATTGTACTATAATTTTAAAAAGGGTTATTGTTAAGCGTAGAAGGGATGCTACTTTAATATAGCTGAAACAAAAAGCTTAAGGTCATGAATCCATACTTTGCACTTTTTGTTTGTATAAAGATATAAAATTATTTGTCACCTCCGACTAAGATGTAAGATCGCTTCACTGAAAGACATAAGACTAATTTCTTAAAGGTTGATCATTCGGCTTAATCAATTAAACAGACTTTTTTTATCAGCAAGTTTTCAGCGGTGAGTATTATAGTAAGCTATCATCTGGCAAAAACTCTTTAAGTGCCCCTCTGTAGCTTTGGCCGAATGTAATTTTAAAATATTTTAATCAGACACTAATGAAATAATATTATTAAACCTTTGGGGCTTTTAACCCCCTTACTTACATAAACACAAAACCCCGCTCTGTGCGGGGTTTTGATTTCTTGCATGGTTATTACATGGACTATCTCTTAAGAGTAAAGTGACCTTTGATCTCCTTTCCTACTCCGTCCTCTGTATATTCTATTCGGAACCAATAATCACTCGATGGCATAGGGTTGCCATTGTATGTACCATCCCATCCTGGACCCATCGGACTTAACTGCTTTAACAGCTTTCCAAAACGATCAAATATATAAATC
>DATGMT010000050.1:0-13677 GCA_035307265.1 Aequorivita sp. | reverse complement strand
AACCAACTTTTTAGTTCCCATCCCTATGAAGAAGTGGCCTACGAAATAACCACGTTGGAGAACACGAACCAACAAATTGGAATGGGAATGATTGGGAGTTTTGAAAAACCTATGGATGAAATGGAATTCCTGAAGTTTTTGAAAGAAACAATGCGAACGGATTGCGTACGATATTCAGCTCTTGTTGGAAAACAGATAACCCGGGTGGCAGTCTTGGGCGGAAGCGGGAGTTTTGCGATTGATGCAGCGAAAAGAGCTGGGGCCGATGTTTTTGTTTCCGCCGATTTCAAGTACCACGACTTCTTTAAGGCTGAGGGCGCTCTATTATTGGCGGATATTGGTCATTATGAAAGCGAACAATACACAAAAGAGCTTCTATATTCTTTCCTTAAGAAAAAAATGATTAATTTTGCACCTGTTTTGTCGGAAGGCGAAATTATATTATCCGAAATAAATACCAATCCCATTAGTTATCTATAATATTTATGGCAGCAAAAACCGAAGTTACTGTTGAAGAGAAGTTGAGAGCGCTTTATGATCTTCAACTTATTGATTCCAGAATTGATGAAATACGCAGTATGCGTGGAGAGCTTCCATTGGAAGTAGAAGATTTGGAGGATGAAGTGGCTGGAATGAGCACGCGTTTGGAAAAACTTAATGCTGATTTGCAGTTAATAGAAGAGCAGATCAATGAGAGAAAAAACAACATTGAAGAGTCTAAAAGCTTAATAAAAAAGTACTCTGCTCAACAAGATAATGTTCGCAACAACCGCGAATACAATTCTTTGACTAAGGAGTTAGAGTATCAAGAATTAGAAATTGAATTGGCTGAGAAAAACATCCGCGAATTTAAAGCGCAAGCTGAGCATAAAAACCAAACTATTGAAGAGACAAAATCTCGTTTGGAAGAAAGATCAGAGCATTTAAAGCATAAACGTGATGAACTTGACGCTATTTTAAAGGAGACTGAGAAAGAAGAAAAAGCTTTAATTGAAAAATCTAAGAAATTTGAGACGACTATCGAGCCTAGATTAGTGAAAGCTTATGCTAGAATCCGTAAGAGTGTTAAGAATGGTCTAGCTGTAGTTCCTGTTGAAAGAGGGGCTTCAGGAGGTTCTTTCTTTACTATTCCTCCACAAGTTCAAATGGAAATTGCTGGAAGAAAGAAAATCATTACTGATGAGCATAGTGGTCGTATTTTGGTTGATTCAGATTTAGCTAATGAAGAGCGTGAGAAAATGGAAGCAGTTTTTGCTAAACTGTAGTACACACTCTCAATATAAATATAACGAAGCCTTTACAGATTCTGTAAAGGCTTTTTTTGTACCTTATAACCATCTCGTCCGTCTAAGATTTAACTCTTGATTCTTTTTCATACGGAATAGTGTAATAATTATTCGGACACAAACATTAAACTTTACATAATGCGAAGACATATATTATTTATTATAGGCATATTTCTCCTTTACGCTTGTAAGCAATCTGGAGAAAGCAATACAGAAGCAGTAGCTCAAAACACCATTAAAGCTATAGAAGTTCAGATGCAAGATGGTTTAAAAAGAGCCTATTTTGCTAGTGGATGTTTTTGGTGCGTAGAAGCTATTTATGAAAGTGTAGATGGTGTAGAAGAAGCAGTTTCTGGGTATAGTGGAGGAAAAACAAAAAATCCAAGTTATAGAAATCACGCTGACCATGCTGAGACGATTGAAGTCTATTATAATCCAAATATAGTATCGTTTGAAACTTTAGTAGATGTGTATTTTGGGTCTCAAAACATAACACAAGTCAATGGTCAAGGTCCTGATCGTGGAACTTCATACCGTTCTATTATATTTTATCAGAATGAAACAGAGAAAAATGTTATTAAAAATAAGATTGATCAACTAAATCAAAAAATAGGAGGCGATAAAGTTGCAGCACAGGTAATGCCTTTTCAAAAATTTTGGAAAGCAGAGGATTATCATCAAGATTATGAGAAAAATAATCCGGAAAATCCCTATATACAGAATGTTTCAATACCTAGATTAAACAATTTCAAGAAAAAGTTCCCTCATCTTTTAAAGAAATCAATAGAATCTAAATAGAGTTTAGCATTGAAATGTCACACTCCTACTCGATTTGCATAATCAAATAATTAAATAGGATTTAGGATCATTTTTCAATAAAAACACTTAATTTATAGTTAAATAAAACCAATCTAATTGTTTTTATGAATTTCTTATATTAGATTTAATCATTATTAATCTTTAAAGACATATTATTATGCGTGATTTAATATGGTTAATTGTTGTTATCTTAATTATTGGATGGCTCTTAGGTAAATTCTATTTTGACCTAGGTGCTCTCATTCATATCTTGTTAGTACTTGCAATTATTGGAGTATTATGGCGCTTGGCTACTGGCCGAAAATTATAATAAAACATGTCGACTAAAAACTAAAACCACTTATTATGAAAAAAGTATTTTTATTATTATTCGCAGCTGGATTACTATCTACTGGTTTCACAAGCTGTAGAGAAAACAAAGATATTGGTGATAAAATTGAAGACGTAGCAGACGATGTTGCTGATGACGTTGGAGACGCTATAGATTAATGAATTATATAAGTAAAATTAAGAAGCCCTTTCAATAATACGAAAGGGCTTCTTGGTTTATTCTGCTAAAAGTGATTTCCACTCAGGGTGTTTATCTATATATCGTTTTGTATAAGGACATTCTGGAATTACTTTTAAGCCCCGACGTTCTATGTCCATTAGAACAGACTCTGTCAATTGACCAGCAATTCCTTTTCCTGAAAGTTCTTTATCCACTTCAGTGTGGATTATTGTCAGGGTATCAGGTTGGACAGTATATTCAATAATAGCTTTATGCCCATCGATTACTGTCTCGAATCTACTTTCTTTCTTATTATCGATAACATGCATATCATATATTTTACGAATTAATAATTCAATAAAGTTACAAAATTAATAGATGCTTAAGGTCCTATATTTTAGTAATTGACGTCAATTTTGAATCAAAAGCTTAATAAAGAACACTATTAAGAATCTATTAAATCATTTAATTTATAAATAGCTATCAACAGTAGCCACAGGTGTTTAAACTATGAAAACTTGATAGAAAGCGTGATAAATAATATACTTTTCAGATCTGTTTTTCTAAGTTAAAACAGTATTTTGTAGTGTATTAAATTTGACATTAATAACATAAATATATAATTCTTAGAAAGATGAAGTTTAAAATATTAGCTGGAATCGTATTCACTGTATTGGTGGCTTGTAATGATTCAAACAAGACAAGTCAGGATATAAACAATACTGAAGTACAGAATGATCTAAATATTGAGGCAGAGCCTACTGTAGTAGATTCTATAGCGAAAGCAGCCGGTATCTCTCATTGGGATTCGGTTACCGAGATATCTTTCACATTTAATGTGGAACGCAATGGAGGTCATATAGAACGCTCTTGGATTTGGAAGCCTAAAACAAGTGACGTTCAAATGATTACTTCTGAAGAGACAATTGCTTATAACCGGAAAAAAATTGATTCAATTAGTGAAAAAGCTGACAGAGCTTTTATAAACGACAAGTTTTGGTTGTTAGCTCAGTTTCAAACAGTTTGGGATGCTGGCCTTCAAATTACAAATGAAAAAAATGTAATTGCTCCCATATCAAAAGACACCTTAAGTAAAATGACTGTTGTTTACGGAGATGACGGAGGGTATACTCCTGGAGATGCATACGACTATTTTTACGACAGTGATTTTAGAATTAAAGAATGGAACTATAGAAAATCTAATGCTCCCACTCCATCCTTAACAACGACTTGGGAAGACCAACAGAGTTTCAATGGTTTACAAATTGCTAAAGTTCACAAAGATTCGACTGGAGAATTCAAGCTTTATTTCACAAACATATCAGTGAAATAAACACCTTCGATAATACCAATTTGAAGGTACTTTCCTTTAAGTAAAACGGATATTAATTCTTATTTTTGTGAGAAGTCATTCACTTAACCTACCCTTGAATGTATCAAAACACTTTAGAATACGCAAAGACACAAGACGCTAATGATCCATTAGCTTCATTTAGAAAAAAATTTCATATCCCTGTAGATTCTTCTGGAAAGGAAGTAATTTACTTATGCGGAAACTCGCTTGGGCTTCAACCAAAGGTAACTTCAGACTATATTAAATATGAATTAGATTCATGGTCAAATTTCGGGGTGGATGGGCATACTGAGGGAAAATACCCTTGGCTACCTTATCATGAGTTTCTAACAGAAAATATGGCCAAAATTGTTGGCGCAAAACCTTCAGAAGTAGTAGTGATGAATACGCTTACTACAAATCTTCATCTAATGATGGTTTCATTTTACAATCCGACAAAAACGAAATATAAAATCGTTGTTGAAAGCGATGCTTTTCCTAGTGATAAGTACGCTATGGAAAGTCAGCTTAAATTTCACGGAATAGATCCTAAAGAAGGATTAGTGTTTTGGAAGCCTAGGAAAGGTGAAGAACTCTGTCGGTTTGAAGATTTAGAGGAGATAATGAAAAACCAAGGAGATGAAATTGCTTTGTTGATGATAGGCAGTACAAATTATTATACTGGGCAATCCTTTCCCCTTAAAAAAATTACTGAATTAGGTCATAAATACAATTGTATGGTTGGCTTCGACTTGGCTCATGGCGCTGGAAATATTCAGCCTAATCTTCATGATTCGGGTGCTGACTTTGCTGTTTGGTGTTCCTATAAATACTTAAACAGTGGTCCTGGAAGTTTAGGAGGCTGTTTTGTTCACGAACGACATGCAAAAAATGACAAATTGAAGCGATTTGCGGGATGGTGGGGTCATAATAAACAAACGCGTTTTAATATGCGAAAAGATTTTGATGCACTTTCAGGAGCCGAAGGTTGGCAACTAAGCAATCCACCTATACTTTCAATGGCTGCCATTCGAGCTTCTCTTGACACTTTCGCTGAAGCAGGATTTGAAAATCTCAGAGAAAAATCTATCAAGCTCACAGGATATTTAGAGTATTTACTTGATGAAATGAAAAATGACGCCATCAATGTAATTACACCCCGAAGCCCAGAAGAAAGAGGATGTCAGCTTTCTATTCAAGTTAAAAATGCAGACAAAAGTTTGCATACTAAACTAACAGAAGCGGGAGTTGTTAGTGATTGGCGAGAACCAGACGTTATTCGGATAGCTCCTACTCCACTATACAATAGTTTTGAGGATGTATTCCTATTTTCAGAAAAACTAAAAGGCATTTTAAAATAAGACACATCACTTCGAGCACAGTCGAGAAGTCAATTTCAATTTACAATGAAAAAGAATCAAAATATTCTAATAGTAGGAGCTGGTTTATGTGGGAGTTTACTTGCTCTTCGTATGGCTCAACAAGGATTTCAAATTACTTTAATTGAGAAAAGACCTGATATTCGAAAAGTAACATTAGATGCTGGAAGGTCAATTAATTTAGCCTTAAGCAATCGTGGATTACGCTCACTACGTTTAGCAGGTTTAGAAAAAGAAGCCAAAAAACTTCTTATACCTATGACTGGTAGAATGATACATGAAAAATCATCGGGAAAAACATTTTTAAGTCCGTATAGTGGTCGTGAAGACGAATTCATCAATTCTGTTTCTCGCCCAGGATTAAACAAATTACTTCTTAATGAAGTTGATAAATTACCCAATGTAAGTACAATATTCAATCACGAATGTATTGCTGTTGATTTTGAACATACAACTGCAACTTTTAGAGAGTTTGACACTAATAGGGAAAGTGTTTTTCAAGCAGATGCAATATTTGGTACAGATGGTGCAGGTTCTGCTGTGCGTTCTAGCATGATCCACGACCCTTCTTTCTTGTTTAATATTTCGCACCAATGGTTGAGTCATGGATATAAAGAGTTGGAGATTTTAGCAGATAAAAACGATTCCTATAAAATTTTCAAAAATGCTCTTCACATTTGGCCTCGAGGTGAATATATGTTAATAGCCTTACCAAACTTGGACGGCAGTTTTACAGTTACCTTGTTTTTACCACACAAAGGAGAACCTTATTCTTTTGAAACGTTGACTTCTAAAGAAGCAATAGAGAATTTTTTCTCTAAAGAGTTTCCAGATGTATTAGAGTTAATTCCCAACTTGACTCAACAGTTTTATGAAAACCCAATTGGTACTCTAGGCACAATAAAATGTTCGCCTTGGCATCATTCAGGGAATGTATTGATTATGGGCGATGCTGCACATGCTATGGTTCCATTCTATGCACAAGGAATGAATTCTAGCTTTGAAGACGTAGCTGAATTCATTGATATTTTGGAAAAACACAAGGATAAACTCGGAAAAGGAGAAAATGGCTGGGATTTGATATTTGATGAATTCCAAGAAAAAAGAATCAAAAATGCAGAAGCCATTTGTGATCTCTCGTTAGATAATTTTGAAGAAATGAAAGCTCATACAGGGCTTCCTATTTTTCAGGAGAAACGAAAGCTTGAGATTGCTTTTGAGTCTGAATTCCCATCAGAATACAACAGTAAATATTCCTTAGTCACGTTTAGAGATAATATTCCGTATTTTGATGCATTACAAAAAGGACGTGCTCAGGACACAGCCATTTTAAATATGATATACAATAATGAATTGCCCAATTCTTTGTCTTTAGAAGAAAAACTAAGCTTAGTGAACAATCGCACTCAAGAAATTCTAAATGAAGAAGGGCTAGATTACTTAAAATATAGCGACACAGACTTTTAAAATATTATACATGGAAAATAAAGGAAAATTAGTTGAAGGTAAAGCCACGCCACGAGGAGCTTACCCACATATTAAACGAGCAGGAGACTTTTTATTTGTTAGTGGAACGAGCTCTCGATTGCCAGACAATACTTTTGCAGGCGTGAATAAGGTAGATGAAATGGGCACTGTAGAATTAGATATACGCGAGCAAACTAGAGCTGTTATAGAGAATATAAAAGATTATTTAGCAACCGAAGGAGCTACATTATCCGACCTTGTGGACTTAACTGTTTTTTTAGTTAATATGAACGACTTTGCGGGTTACAATGAAGTATATCGAGAGTATTTCACTAAGGAAACAGGTCCTGCAAGAACAACCGTTGCTGTGCATCAACTTCCTCACCCACATTTGGTTGTAGAGATCAAGGCTATGGCCTATTCTCCAGTAAAAAAGTAATTGCTAAAACAACAAGTTCATCCTTTGGTTTGCATCAAAGATGGGCTATTAGTAAAATAATTAAAGGCGACAATTGTTTCAACTATGTCAGGCTTCTAAAATCTCAAAGCATTGAAAATTCTAAACTTCATAAACGGCGAATACACTCACCCACTTTCAAATGAATGGTTGGATAATTACAATCCTTCAAATGGGGAAGTATATTCTCAAATTGCACACTCAGACTCTCGTGATGTTGAAGAAGCATATAAAGCCGCTAAGAGTGCATTTCCACAATGGAGTAACACGCCAATTGATGAACGAAGTAAAATTCTTTTAAAGATTGCAGATTTAATAGAAGAACGTTTAGAAAAATTAGCAGCAGCCGAGTCTAAAGACAACGGAAAACCCTTGAGTTTAGCCATGTCTGTCGATATACCAAGAGCCTCATCCAACTTCCGATTTTACGGAAATGCAATTACTCAATTTGCTAGTGAAGCACATGAAAGTATAGGATTCAATTCAATTAATTTCACATTAAGAGAACCTATAGGCGTAGTTGGATGTATTTCTCCTTGGAACTTACCACTGTATTTATTTAGCTGGAAAATAGCGCCAGCAATAGCAGCTGGTAATACTGTTGTTGCAAAACCGAGTGAAGTTACTCCAATGACGGCCTATCTTTTAGGTGAAATTTGCAATGAAGCCGGTTTGCCAAAAGGAGTTTTGAATATAGTTCACGGTCTTGGCCCATCGGCAGGTCAAGCCATTGTTGAGCATCCGGATATCAAAGCAATATCATTTACGGGTGGAACGAAAACTGGAGAACACTTGGCTAGAACAGCTGCACCAATGTTTAAGAAACTGTCTTTAGAGTTAGGAGGAAAAAATCCTAATCTTATTTTCGCTGACTGTAATTATGAAAAAATGTTATTAGTTACAGTAAGATCATCCTTTGCCAATCAAGGACAAATCTGCCTTTGTGGAAGTAGAATATATGTTGAAAAGACTATCTACGAAAAGTTTAAACACGATTTTGTTGAAAAAGTAAAACAGCTAAAAGTTGGTGATCCGTTTGATAAGGTTACAAACGTTGGAGCTTTAGTATCAGAGCCACATTTAGAAAAAGTAGAATCTTATATTAAACTAGCCAAAGAAGAAGGCGGCAACATACTCTATGGTGGAAATCGTGTGAAAGTTGAAGGATTAGAAGGTGGTTATTATCTAGAGCCCACAGTCATCGAGATTTTCAACAACGATTGTCGTGTAAATCAAGAAGAAATATTTGGCCCTGTCGTTACTATTATGCCATTTGAGACAGAAGAAAATGCTTTAGAAATGGCCAATTCTGTTAAGTATGGACTCTCTGCTACACTTTGGACTTCAAACCTTGATCGAACTATGCGAGTGTCTAAGAAATTGGAATCTGGTATAGTTTGGGTAAACACCTGGCTAAACAGAGATTTACGCACACCTTTTGGAGGTATAAAAAGTAGTGGCGTTGGCCGCGAAGGAGGTTTTGAAGCATTGCAGTTTTTCACTGAGCAAAAAAATGTGTGTATTCGTTATGAAGACGAATAAAACTACTTATTAAGGAGCCAGTCTTTCAATTTTCCAATCCTCTAATTCTTCATTCCAAGTATATCGAATTCTGTCGTGTAATCGATTTGCTCTTCCTTGCCAAAATTCAATAGAAACAGGTTTTATTAGGAAGCCACCCCAATTATCAGGTTTTGGTATTTCCTTGTTTTCGTATTGTTTCTGAAGGTTTTGAAGATTTTGCTCTAATACCTCACGAGAATCAATTACACTGCTCTGGGCCGATGCTATTGCTCCTAATTGGCTTCCTTTAGGTCGGGAATGAAAGTAGTTAGTAGAATCTTCAACAGAAGTCTTCTCAGCAATCCCATTAATAAGGACTTGTCGTTCCATATTTGGCCAAAAGAAGGAAAGTGATATTTTATTATTTTTAGAGATAGCTCTACCCTTTTCACTTTCATAGTTTGTATAAAAATAGAAACCGTATTCGTCATATTTTTTAAGGAGTACTACTCTGCTCTTTGGGAAACCATCTTCACTAATTGTTGAAACGGTCATAGCATTAACTTCATCTACTCCTCCTCTATCTTGCACTTCATAAAACCAAGTACGAAATTGTTGCATAGGGTTAGGATCCATTGATTGTTTAGAAAGCTCTCCTTTTTCATAGGACTTTCTATATGAATATAGATTCTCGTCTTTGGCCATGTTTTTTATTGTTATTAATTCTTGCCTGAGTTAGATTTATGAAAACAGTCTTTATTCTGTATTCTGTGTTTAACCACATGACTATTATGTTAAATCATTTAAATTGGGCACTATGATATTTAATGCAAGTTAGTTGTTATTATAGAAAGACTGAAGAGATAAAGTTAGAAAATTAAAAGTCAAAAGACTTACCATCTTCAGCCAGGAGTACATTTTGAAATACCTCTTGTGCTTCTTTTCTAAACAATTCAAGATCGCCATATCGCCCTGAATAATGCCCTAGAATTAAAGATTCCACCTTAGCCATCTTAGCAATTGTAGCAGCTTGTTTTGCTGTGCTATGCTTGGTCTTATCGCATAAATGTTCATGAGCATCGAGAAATGTAGATTCGTGGTATAACACGGTTGTTTCAGTTATTTGTGGAACCATTTCAGGGTTATAAACTGTGTCGCTACAAAAAGCATATGACTTTGGTGGCGGCGGATCAAAAGTAATTTGATGATTTGGAATTAACACTCCTTCTTGGTTTAGTACGTCTGCTCCTTTTTTTATTTTATTGTAGTAACTCAGGTCTATATTAGCTTCTCGAGCAGCTTCCACATTGAGCTTTCTATCCTCTGGTTTCTCTTTAAAAAGAAATCCATTTGTATAAACTCTATGTTTTAGCGGAATCGTTTCTACAGTTACTTTTTCATCTTCAAAAATAAGTTGGGGAGTTTTCTCTTCTAGTTCGTGAAAATACAATGGGAAATTGGTGTAGGATTTACTTAGTTTAAGCAGAAGGAGAATTGCCTCTTTTATTCCCTTAGGGCCATAAATATGCATTTCAGCATCTCTACCCATCAATCTGAATGTAGATATAAGCCCGGGTAAACCAAAAAAATGATCCCCGTGTAAATGTGAAATAAAAATATGTTTAATACGTGAAAACTTAATTTTATATCTACGTAACTGTACTTGAGTACCTTCACCACAATCTATTAAGAATAGGTGCCCTCGCATCTCTAACACTTGTGAAGTGGGATGAGTAGAAACAGTTGGCGTAGCCGAATGGCACCCTAAGATTGTTAGTTTCATAAGTCATTAGTTTTATTAAGCAAAAGAAGAATTTGCTAATAAAAATGAACAGAGCTATCAATTATAAGCTCTATAATTCAAAGTAAATTTCAAAATGAGAAGAAAGCCACTAAAAAAGAATAATTAAAAGCCCAAATCCCTTTCAATCTCTTCCATCTCAATGATATCTCCACCTTCTTGGAGTGTAGGAACCACTATCATTTCTGCAGGAACTTCATCTATATGAATAGCGTCGTTTACAATCACAAAGGATTGTTTTGTTTTTCGGTGTGTATTAGAAGTATTAAGGAACAACAGTAACTGCTGTAGCGTAAGTTCGTTGTATTTAAGCAGATTTAAAACAACGTTTTGTCCCTTGTATTTAGTAGGAATTTGTGATTCAATGAAAGAAGCAAAGTCTACTATATCGTCCTTTTCATCTTCAAGAACAACAAAATTTGGATGATTTTCAATCTTCATTATGTTTAATTTTTGATGCTAATAAATAAATAACCGCCATTCTTACTGCCACTCCATTTTGCACTTGATCTAGAATGATTGATTGTTTGCTGTCGGCCACATCGCTTGTTATTTCTACACCTCGGTTTATAGGTCCTGGGTGCATAACTACAATTTCTTTATTTAAAGAATCTAGGATTGATTTATTCAATCCAAACTGTTGAGTGTACTCGCGGGTAGTTGGAAAATAGCTTATGTCCATTCGTTCATTTTGAACTCTAAGCATGTTTGCAACATCACACCATTCTAACGCTGCTTTCAGGTTTGGCTCTACTCCCACATTTAAACTTTGTATGTATTTAGGAATTAATGTTTTAGGCCCACACACCTTAACAATAGCTCCAAGCTTTTGCAATGCAAAAATATTAGAAAGAGCTACTCTAGAATGAAGAATATCACCCACAATAACCACCTTTTTTCCGGCGATATCGCCAAGTTTTTCTCTAATAGAATACGCATCGAGTAAGGCTTGTGTTGGGTGTTCATGTGCACCATCGCCAGCATTAATTATACTTGCATTTACGTGCTTAGATAAGAAAATTCCGGCACCGGGATTAGGGTGTCTCATCACGACCATATCCACCTTCATAGAAAGGATATTGTTAACTGTATCGATTAAAGTTTCTCCTTTAGCTACAGACGAGCTAGAAGACGCAAAGTTAATAACATCGGCCGAGAGTCTCTTTTCAGCTAATTCAAATGAAAGCTTAGTTCGGGTACTGTTTTCAAAGAATAGGTTCGCAATTGTAATATCTCGTAGAGAAGGAACTTTTTTAATAGGTCTATTAATTACTTCCTTAAAATGATCGGCGGTCTCAAAAATGAGCTGTATATCAGCTTCTGTGATATATTTAATTCCCAATAAGTGGTTTACACTTAACTCCATCTTTTGATATTCAATTTTCGATAATACGGCGTTTCTTCTTGTTCTGTTTTCTGTTTACTCTTCGCTTTTAACTAAATAAACAGCATCTTCATTATCATTTTCTTTCCAGCAAACCTTTACTTTTTCTCCAACAAAAGCATCTACTTGTCTTCCTCTATAATCTGGTTGAATTGGTAGATGTCTACTAAATCGTCTATCAATTAGTGTAAGCAGCTCTATTTCTAATGGCCTCCCGAAGGATTGTATGGCTGTTAGAGCGGCTCGTATGCTTCTACCAGTGTAGAGAACATCGTCTATAAAGACCACCTTCTTATCTTCTACAATAAAGTTTATTTTTGTTTTGTTAGCTTCAAGAGGCTTATCACTTCTTCGGAAGTCATCACGAAAGAAAGTAATATCAAGATATCCTAATTTGATGTTTTTGATATTATATTCATTTTCTAGTAGTGTTTTTAATCTTTCGGCTAAGAATACTCCTCTAGGTTGGATTCCTACTAGCACTGTATTTGAGAAGTCATCGTGATTTTCAATCAATTGACATGCCAAACGATTAAGCGCAATGTTAATCTCGGTTGCGTTCAGTAACACTTTTTGGCTCATAGGAAAAATCTGAATTGGATTCAGCTGTCAAAAATACGAATTTTTTGGCTTCTTAGCCTTAAAGGTTTTTGAAAATACAGTTGATATTACAAGCAGTTTTCTACGCTGAATAGAACAGTAGTATTTCGCATGTGTTATAAAAGAGAAAAGCCTCTCATCCCTGTTATGGATTGAAAGGCCTTTCTTTTATTGATAATGAATTAGGATTAGATTTTCCCGTCCATTCTATCTTTAAGCTCCTGAAGCTTCGCGTTTGCATCTCCAAGTGTTGGCTTGGCTTCTGCTTCTGCTGCTTCTTGTTTTTTCACAGCTTCTTTAACGATCTTAGCTTCTTCTTCTTTGTGGATAACCATGTGTGAAGCAACCACTTTCTTGAATTCTTTGTTGAATTCAATAATTTGGAATTCTGCCTCTTCACCTTTTGTTAGGTTAGTACCATCTTCTTTTTCAAGGTGACGGTTTGGTACAAAAGCGATGATATCATCATTGAATTTAATAGTAGCTCCTTTATCTACCATTTCGTCGATAGATGCAGTGTGCTTAGATCCAACTGTGAAGTCATTTTCATATTTATCCCAAGGGTTTTCAGTAGTTTGCTTGTGACCAAGGCTTAACTTACGTCCTTCAACGTCAAGCTCTAATACAACCACGTCAAGTTCTTCACCAATGTTAGTGAATTCGCTTGGGTGCTTAATTTTCTTAGTCCAAGAAAGGTCGCTTATGTAGATAAGCCCGTCGATTCCTTCTTCTAGTTCAACAAAAACACCAAAGTTAGTGAAGTTACGAACTATACCTTTGTGGCGTGAACCAACTGGGTATTTAGAAGTGATATCAGTCCATGGGTCTGGAGTCATTTGTTTGATTCCAAGACTCATTTTGCGCTCGTCTTTGTCCATTGTTAGAACAACAGCTTCTACTTCATCACCAACTTTCACGAAGTCTTGTGCGCTACGTAAGTGAGTGCTCCATGACATTTCGCTAACATGAATAAGCCCTTCAACACCTTCGGCAACTTCAACAAAAGCACCGTAGTCTGCTATAACAACAACTTTTCCTTTTACTTTATCTCCAACTTTCAACTCATCACCTAAAGCTTCCCATGGGTGTGGGTTTAATTGTTTTAGACCTAATTGGATACGTGTTTTATCCTCATCAAAGTCAAGGATAACAACGTTT
>DATGMT010000049.1:0-6422 GCA_035307265.1 Aequorivita sp. | reverse complement strand
ACAAATGGCTTCTATTTATGTATTGGCCTTTGCTGAAGGAGGAGCATCCTACGACAGCTTTAAAAGTTATAATCCATTCGAACTTAAGCGTTCAGTAGGTGCAGGATTACGTATATTTATGCCCGCGTTTGGACTTTTAGGGATTGATTTCGGCTACGGATTCGACTCTGTTCTTGGGCGTACAGAACGAAATGGATGGCAAACCCACTTTATTATTGGACAACAATTTTAATTGTGGCACGATTTTTTCTTTAACGACAACTAAGATAGTATGAAGACAAGAAAACTTTTACTTTTTACAATTACACTTTTGTGCTTCAGTTTTATAACAACTGCTCAACGTGGTGTACGAATAGGATATATCGATATGGAATACATCCTAGAAAGCGTACCTGAGTACAGAGAAGCATCAACCCAATTAGAAGGGAAAGTGCAACGATGGAAACAAGATATTGAAAAGAAGCAAAGAGAAATTGATCAACTAAAACTAAATCTTGCAAACGAAAGAGTTTTGTTGACCAAGGAATTAATTGAAGAACGAGAAGAGGACATCAAAATTCTAGAAGACGAATTAATTGAGTATCAACAAAATCGTTTTGGTCCAAATGGTGATTTAATGATTCAGCGTCGCCAACTAGTTCAGCCCATTCAAGACCAAGTATTCAACATTGTTCAAGAAATTGCTGAAAACAAAAAATATGACTTTGTGTTTGACAAATCAGCAGACGTTGTAATGTTATTTGCTGCGAAGAGAAACGATATAAGCGATGCCGTACTTAGAAGTATAGAACGAGCAGGCAGAAGAGTTCAAGCAGAAAACAGAAGAGAGAAAAAAGAGATAGAGAGACGCGAAAATCTGTCGCCTGAGAAAGAAGATGAAATGAACGAGCGCGAACAAGAAATCGCAAAAAGACAGGAAGATCGGGCTAAAGAAGTTGAAGACAAAAGAAGTGAGCGCGAAAAGATGATGGAGGAAAGAAAAAGAGAGCGCGATTCAATTAGAGCTGCTAAAAAACAAGAGTATGAAGAAAGACGCCAAAGACTCTTGGAAGAAAGACAGCGCAGAAAAGATTCTATTGAAGAAGCAAGAAGAAACCGAGATTAAAAGACTATTCTTTATATAATATTAAAAGCAGTATAATTAAATACTAATTACTAAATCAAAATAATACTTAAATCAAATAATCAAGCAATGAAAAAAATGAAAACACTACTGGTTGCTTTGGCAATATTTGCGGGAGCCACTAGTTTTATGAACGCACAATCAAAAGTAGCTCACATAGATGCTCAAGCACTAATTGAATCTATGCCAGAATATAAAGCAGCTCAAACATCTCTAGAAAAAATTCAAAGATCATATGAAACAGAGATTAAAGCGATGATGAAAGAGCTTGATACAAAAGCAAAGCAATATGACGCTGAAGCTAGTTCTAAAACTGATGCAGAAAATCAAAAGAGATTTGAAGAGATTCAAGACATGCAGAACAATGTTCAAGCATACAGACAACAAGCTATGCAAGATCTTGACACAAAAAGAGCTGACATTTTCAAGCCTATTTTAGAAAAAGCACAAACTACAATTCAAAAAGTTGGACGTGCTCAAGGATACGAATATGTATTAGACTCTACTATGGGTAGCGGAATTATCTTGGCTGACGGTAAAGACCTTATGGCTGACGTGAAAAAAGACATGGGAATCTAATCTTTTAGACCTAGACATAATGAACTAAGCTGTCCGTATTAAACGGGCAGCTTTTTTATTTTATTTCATACTTAATTAATACTTTTATGGAATGGGTAAAAACAATCCAATTGGTGTTTTTGATTCTGGAGTTGGAGGTTCCTCCATCTGGAAAGAAATTAACAAGCTACTCCCTGCAGAGAATATAGTTTACCTTGCAGATAGTAAAAACGCTCCCTATGGAAATAAATCGCCTGAAGAAATTGTAGAGTTAAGCATTAAAAACACAGAAAAGTTAATTCAATTTAACTCCAAGATTATTGTGGTTGCCTGCAACACTGCCACAACTAACGCAATAAATATTCTAAGAGAAAAATACACAATCCCTATTATTGGTATTGAACCCGCTATAAAACCAGCTGCTTTAAACACCTCATCAAAAAGCATTGGTATTTTAGCTACTAAAGGGACGCTTACAAGCGCTCTTTTCTGCAAGACAACAAAAGAGTTTGCAAGCGATATAAAAGTTGTAGAAATCATAGGAGAAGGACTTGTACCGCTCATTGAATCGGGAAAGCTGAAGGGGCCCGAGATAAACGAACTACTTCGCAAACACACAAAGCCAATGGTAGAAGCAGATGTTGATTATATTGTTTTAGGATGCAGTCACTATCCATATATCATTCCTGCTTTAAAACAGATACTTCCGAAACACATAAAAATTATAGACTCTGGGGAAGCTGTGGCGCAACAAACCAAAAAAGTATTAGAAAAGCAAGGCCTACTTCGAAAAGAGAGTTCTAAACCTTTACTTAAATTCTATACGAATGCAGAAACTGACACTTTGGAATTTCTATTAAAGGAATATCAGGATGATATAACCATTGAAAAGTGCGACTTTTAGGCAGAATGAAAAACTGGAATCTTAGTTTATATTGCCATTATTAAAATTAACATCTTTTCAAAAAAACATAACCCAAAGAAACACAACACTATAGAAATCTAAATTAAATTATTTTAATTTAATTTGTAATAATTACAATCATTTCTTTGTTGATATTAAAAAGTAACTTATATTTGCATCCGCTAACACGAAGGGCGATTAGCTCAGCTGGTTCAGAGCACCTCGTTTACACCGAGGGGGTCGGGGGTTCGAACCCCTCATCGCCCACCAGAATTAAAACCGAAGTTTTCACTTCGGTTTTTTTATGGAGCTAATTGAGGGCCTACGCATTATAGAGATCAATATTCCTGCAAAATCTTTAGAGCCTTAATCAAATTTGATTAAACAAAATTTCTGATCGTTTATAAATTACAGTAGGGATATAGTAGGGATATAGTAGGGATATCCTAGGGACATCTATGGGATAACTATAGGACAGACAAAGTTGTATTTTCTTATAACTCCTTCTAAAATACCCGCACACTTTTTTGAACACCTGCTTATACAGCCAAATAATATCTTCTTTCAGAGAAGTAAGATTATAAGTCGCTTACAAACAAAATAGCCGTTTCAAAATTGAAACGGCTATTTTTATATAGAATGTAAGCTATTTAAAACTTATGCTTCAAGAGCTTCTTCCTCTTCTTTCTTATCTAGCAAATCCTCTATGTTTTTACGTTTTACAGTATCGTACATAATTGGAGTTGCAATGAATAAAGATGAGTAAGTACCTACTACAATACCTACGATAATTGCGAACAGCAATCCACGGATAGATTCTGCACCGAAGAAGAACATAGATAACAATACAATCAATGTAGTAAATGACGTGTTTACAGTTCTTCCTAGCGTGCTATTTAGAGCCACGTCTATAACTCGGTTCATTTTCCATTTTGGATGCTCTCCAAAGTACTCTCTAATACGGTCAAAGATAATCACCGTATCGTTCAAGGAGTACCCCACAACAGTTAGAATAGCAGCAATAAACGATTGGTCAATCTCCATACTGAAAGGCATAAAGTTATAGGTTAGAGAGAATATACCTAATACAATAAGCACGTCATGGAAAATTGCTGCAACAGCACCAAGACCAAACTGCCATTTTCTAAATCTAAGAAGGATATACAAGAACATTACGATTAACGCTCCAAGAACAGCCCAGAACGAATCTCTTTTAATATTATCCGCAATTGTAGGACTTACTTTGTAATACTCCATTCTTCCGATGGTTTTACCTTCTTTATCTCCAGCAAAGTCATCGAAAGTCATATCTGCAGGTAAATTTGGCTTTAATGATTCAAACAGCATTTGTTCGATTTCATCATCTACCTCTGTACCTGTTTCCTCTACTTTATACTTTGTAGTAATCTTCAATTGATTATCACCTCCGTATGTTTTAGCTTCAGCACTTCCGAATACTTCAATTAAGTCATCTTGAACTTTAGTAGCATTTACATCTTGATCAAAACGAACTGTATAAGTACGTCCTCCAACGAAGTCAACACCTTGGTTTAATCCATTAATAAATAGTGAAGAAACACTAATCAATATAAGTACTGATGAAAATATATAAGTTGTTTTTCTTTTCTTCAAGAATTCGATATTCATATTAGTGAATAGATTCTTAGAGAATGAAGTTATACAAGGCAATGGTTTTCCATTCTTAGTATAGCTATCTATAAACAGACGAGTCACGAATATAGAAGTGAACAATGCTGTTGCAATACCTATTAGTAATGTTGTTGCGAAACCTTGGATTGGACCAGTACCAAATACTAAAAGGATTAAACCAGTTAATGCGGTAGTAATGTTAGCATCTAGAATAGATGAAAGTGCGTTTTGGAAACCATCTTTAATAGCATCTTTCTGTGCTTTCCCTTTAGCAAGTTCCTCTTTAATACGCTCAAAAATAAGTACGTTAGCATCCACCGACATACCTATAGTAAGAACGATACCCGCAATTCCAGGAAGTGTTAGAACGGCTCCAAGTCCGGCAAGAATTCCGAAAATAAACAGAATATTTACAGCCAATGCGATATCAGCAAATGCACCTGCTTTACCGTAATAAAGAATCATCCATAACAATACTATTACAAGGGCAATTAGGAAGGACATTACCCCACTATTGATAGCCTCTTGTCCTAGCGTTGGTCCAACAACCTCTGCCTGTACAATATCTGCAGAAGCTGGTAGTTTTCCAGCACGTAATACGTTAGCTAAATCCTGACCTTCATTTACTGTAAAGTCTCCAGATATTTGGCTTCTTCCTCCAGCAATTGGTCCTGAAGTTACTCCTGGCGCTGAATATACTACGTCGTCAAGAACAATAGCAATCTGACTTTGATTTTGGTAAGCTTCACCAGTCATTTGTTCCCAAACCTTAGCACCTCTACCATTCATTTGCATAGAAACAACCACACGGTTCATTTGGTCATATTCTTGTCTTGCATCAACAACAACAGCTCCTCCAAGTGGTGGAGTCATATCGCGGTTACCTTTTAATGCATATAGAGCTGTAATTTCTTCATTTAGTTGTAAATCTTGAACTGGAAGTCCCCAAACAAGTTTTGCAAAACGCAACTCTACAGGAAGCAGAGCACGAACTTGTGGATTTTGCAGATAGCTATTAATTTCGGCAGTATCTCTTAACTTAAAAGTTGCAATAACGGGTCCTCCTTGATTTCCTAAGGATACCATTTTAGAAAGAATAGGGTGTGCTCTATCATCACCTGCAAGTGAATCTTTTACATCTTCACCACCAAGAAGTTTACTAATATCGTCTTCTTCAACTTCGGTTGAGTCTGACTCTGTTTCTTTAGTTTCAACCTCAGGTTTAACACCTGCTTTAGCCATGGCTATTTCTCCAGCTTTTACGTCTGCAGCTTGAAGGAATCCAGCCATATCTTCAAATTTATATACATCCCAGAATTCAAGCTGAGCTGTACTTTGAAGTAATTTTTTAACACGATCAACATCTTTAGCACCAGGAAGCTCAACTAGGATACGAGCAGATCTTCCTAATCTCTGAATGTTTGGTTGAGTTACACCAAATTTATCTATACGTTTTCTAAGAACTTCGAAAGCAGAAGTAATAGACTCATCAATTTTACGCTCAATAATAGGTTTAACCTGATCATTGGTCATAGTTGGATTGATAACATCTTCTAAGTTTTTGTTGAAGAAGATATCAGGTGAAGCTAAATTATTCTCCCCTGGCAATTCGTCAAACGCTTTAAAGAAAGACTCTAAGTAAGTATCTTGAGTTGACTTTTGAAGCTCTGCAGCTCTTTCGAGTGCTTGATTAAACGCAGGATCTTTAGTGTCGTTTGCTAATCCACTCAAGATGTCTTTAACTGAAACTTGAAGAATTACGTTAATACCTCCTTTAAGATCCAGACCTTTATTAAGTTCTTTATCTTTTGCTGTATTATAATCAATCCCTAAGAAAATAGGCTCTCCAGCAACAGAATCAATGTAGCGTGCTGCTGCTTGTTCTCTTTCTTGAGGTTGATTTGCTGGGTATTTGCTTTGAGCAAATGCTTTAGCGTTGTCTTCTACTTTGCTTGTAACAAACGTAAAAGAAAGCTGATAAATACTCACCAATCCGAAGAGGACGGCAAATACTGTAATTAGTCCTTTATTTTGCATGTTTATTTGTTTTGGTTAGATTTTCACCTAATTTTTCAGGAGCGCAAATATATAATTTGCGTCTATATCTAACAATTATGATGATTATTAAAAAGTGTAGTCTTTTCAGCTGAAATAGTAAAGAGAAAATCGGGTTTCACTTTAAATCAA
>DATGMT010000048.1:0-6958 GCA_035307265.1 Aequorivita sp. | reverse complement strand
TTTTTTTGATCTTAAACACAAATAATGAAATCTTTTAATCCCGAAAACCTTTTTAAATTTCTGAAACAACTAAAAGAGAATAATGAGCGGGAATGGATGGACGAGCATCGAAGTGAGTATTTAGAAAATGAAGCAATGTTGAAATCATTCTATGCTAACCTAGAATCAAGACTGAATGAAACCGATAAAATTGCTAAAGTAAAAATATTCAGAATCAATAGAGACCTTCGTTTTAGTCCAGATAAAACTCCTTATAATGTTCATAGAAGCGTAATTTTTAGTAGAGCAGGAGTCCATCGACGTGGAGGATATTATTTACGACTCGAACCTGGAAATTCCTATGTTGCAGGAGGTTTTTTTAAACCCAATCCCGAAGATTTGTTTCGAATTAGAAAAGAGTTTGAATTTGATTCCTCTGAAATTAAAAGAATCTTTAATGATTCAGAATTTAAAAAACCTTTTGGAGGGTTTAATACAGATTCAGCTGTAAAAACAGCTCCAAGAGGCTTCGATAAAAACCACGAAAACATAGATCTGATTAGGTTAAAGAGATATATAGTTAAACATTCTTTTACAGATACCGAAGTTTTCTCAAACGATTTTCAAGATAAGGTACTAAGTAATTTTATCACTCTTCGTCCGTTTTTTGATTATATGAGTTCAGTGCTCACAACAAATCTAAATGGCGAAAGTATTTTAGATAATTAACCTTTAGACGTAGTCATATTCAAAAAGCTGAATATTACTCTTTAGTCGTTCTTTTACAATGTCCATCATTCGTTTATTTAATGATGACGAATTTTTAGTATACTCTTCAAATTCATTTAAAGTAAACTGTCCGATAATTATCCCTTTCAACGAGTTTCTAAACTTCATGTCCTTGTGAATAGCATTTTCTATATAGTCCATACGTTTTTCTGGTCCTAATTCAAAAAACACATTTTTATGTTTAGCGACATAATTTCTAAATGACGCTAATAAAAGCTCGCTTTGTAAACGAACTACAGGTCTTAAAGTTTGGTTTTGAAAGCGCTCTTCGTCTGAAGTATTGGAATGAATTTTTGCCGACGGAATTTCAGGGCGCATACTTAAAATAATGCTGTCTCGTGTTTCCATAATTATGGTTTTTGTTAAAGTTATAAAATAAAACATTCCTTTTCACTTCAATAACATTAAGTTATAAACTCCCTTCTTAACAAGTTAGATGTCACTATATTTGAAACAATACATTATTCACTTTATAACTAATTATGAAAATACTATCTGTTGAGCAATTATATGAAGCCGATAGAATCACGATAGAAAACCAAAATATTAGTTCAACCGATTTAATGGAGCGTGCTAGTTATAAAGTGTTTCAGTGGATTCACGAAAGGTTACAAGACTCTCAAATCAACATACATATTTTCTGTGGTGTTGGAAACAACGGAGGTGATGGCTTAGTCGTTGGAAGGCTTCTTATAGAACATGGCTATAATGTAAATATGTATGTAATTAATTTCAGCAATAATCGCTCTAAAGATTTTCTTATAAATTATGATAGAATTAAAAGCATAACTAAGAAGTGGCCTGTATTAATGAAGGGTAAAAGTGATTATCCAACTATTGATAAGGAGGATATAGTAATAGATGCCATTTTCGGAATTGGACTTAATCGAAGTCCTGGTGGATGGGTTAAAAACTTAATTCAATTCTTAAATAAAAGAGAGGCATTTAAACTGTCGATAGATATTCCAAGTGGTTTATTTGCTAATAAACCAATCACAGATGCTGAAGCAGTTTTGTTAGCAGATCACACTCTTACCTTTCAAGTTCCAAAGCTTTCTTTTTTCTTGCCAGAAACAGCTCGTTTTGTTCTAAGTTTTGAAATATTAGATATTGAATTAGATATAGATTTTATAGATAAGTCAGCACCGTTAGCTCAATTAATATCGAAATATGAAGCTCAAACCTATTACATCCATCGCGACAGATTTGGGCACAAAGGCACTTACGGTCACACAGTAATAATAGGGGGGAGCTATGGTAAAATTGGAGCAGTTACACTTGCTACTTCTACTGCTTTTAGAATTGGCGCCGGAATGGTTACTGCCGTTGTTCCTAAATGTGGGTACAGTATATTGCAGACCTCAGTACCCGAAGCTATGGTTCTTACTGATGATGAAGATAATTTCCTGACAGATATACAACTGAATTTTGAGCCATCCGCTATTGCTATTGGTATGGGTTTGGGGAAAAATCAAGCAACAGTAAAAGGATTAAAAGTATTCTTAAAGAGTGTGAAAGCTCCATTGGTGATAGATGCCGATGCTTTGAATATTATTTCTGAAAATAAGGAACTGTTAGAACTGATTCCTAAAAATTCAATTTTAACTCCACATCCTGGTGAGTTAAAAAGGCTCATAGGTGATTGGAAAAACGATTACGATAAAATTGAAAAAGCAAAGTCTTTATCTAAGGAAAGAGAAGTAATTCTTATTATAAAAGGAGCATATACAATAACAGTTTTTGGAGATTCACTATATATAAATACCTCAGGAAATCCAGGGATGGCAACTGCAGGAAGCGGCGATGCATTGAGTGGAGTGATTGCTGGTTTGCTATCGCAAAGCTATAAACCATTAGAGGCAACTGTTTTTGGAGTTTATATGCACGGAAGCGCAGGAGATATTGCGTCTGGTCAAATGGGATATGAATCAATAATGGCAAGCGATATTATAAATAATATATCTGAGGCTTATATGGACCTTTTTACACATCCTGAATACGACAATAACGAGGAGCCTGGCGCTAACGAAGCCGAAGATATTTAAAAAAGAAAACCACGAATTCATGAAGATTTTTAAATCTCCAAAAATTCGTGGTTTTGCTATTAAGCTAATTGAAAAAGATTAAACCATATCTTCAGGTCTAACCCATTTGTCGAAATCTTCAGCAGAAACATAACCTAAGTTAATTGCTTCCTCTTTTAAAGTAGTTCCGTTTTTGTGTGCTGTATTTGCTATTTCTGCAGCTTTGTAATATCCAATTTTGGTATTGAGGGCTGTAACTAGCATCAAGCTGTTGTTCAATTGTCTTTTAATTGCATCGTGATTTGGTTCAATGCCTTGCGCACAGTGCTCGTCAAATGACACACATGCATCGCCTAATAATTGAGCTGATTCTAAAAAGTTTGCAGCCATTATTGGTTTAAATACATTAAGCTCAAAATGTCCTTGCATTCCTCCAACAGAAATAGCTACATCATTCCCCATTACTTGTGCACAAACCATTGTTAAGGCCTCACATTGTGTTGGGTTTACTTTTCCAGGCATAATTGATGATCCTGGTTCATTTGCAGGAATAGTAATTTCTCCAATCCCACTTCTTGGACCACTAGCCAATAATCTGATATCATTAGCTATTTTATTAAGAGAAACAGCCAACTGTTTTAATGCTCCGTGAGATTCTACTAATGCATCATGTGCTGCTAAAGCTTCAAACTTATTTTTGGCAGTTACAAATGGAAGCTTAGTGAACTCTGCAATATATTCAGCTACTTTCACATCATAGCCTTTGGGTGTGTTTAAGCCTGTTCCTACTGCTGTACCACCTAGCGCAAGTTCTGCTAAATGTGGTAAAGTGTTTTTTAAAGCTTTTAAGCCGTATTCTAATTGTGCAGCATAACCACTAAATTCCTGACCGAGGGTTAGGGGAGTAGCATCCATTAAATGGGTACGGCCAATTTTAACTACATCCTTAAATTCATATGCTTTTTTAGCAAGTGTTTTTTGAAGTTGAGAAACTCCTGGAATAGTGTTTTCCACTATTTTTTTATAAGTCGCAATATGCATTCCCGTTGGGAAAGTATCATTTGACGACTGCGATTTATTTACATCATCGTTAGGTTGGATAGTCTTTTCTCCTTCACCGATAGTTTTTCCAGCCAATTGGTGTGCACGATTAGCAATAACTTCGTTGACGTTCATATTGCTTTGTGTTCCACTTCCTGTTTGCCATATAACTAATGGAAATTGGTCATCATGTTTTCCTGCTAGAATTTCGTCACATACAGTTGCAATGAGATCTCTTTTTTCTTCTGAAAGCACTCCGAGTTCACAATTTGTATAGGCTGCAGCTTTTTTCAAATAAGCGAAACCGTAAATGATTTCTAATGGCATAGACGCACTCGGGCCTATTTTAAAGTTTTCAAAAGAGCGTTCTGTTTGTGCGCCCCATAGTTTGTCGGCGGGAACCTTAACCTCGCCCATGGTATCTTTTTCTATTCGGTACTCCATTTTTTATAACGTGTTTATGAATAAATTACCTCCTTAATAATGAGGCTTTAATTCTATTTTTAGTTTAAATATTGATGTTGTGAAGAATAAATGCAAAGATAAAGAAATCTAAAGTGGAGGTCAACCCTTGCTCTTGTTTATTTCCTGTTGAAAAATGAGAAATTATAATTGTTTAATTTCAAAATATTGTATTATCTTTGAAGCATCATTTAAAAACATCAATTCTTATGTTCTCATTCGATCAATACTTAGGATTTATACTTATAATGACAGTCGTAACCATGGGTTTTTGGTTAATGATATTTTTAATGGGTTTCTTACCGTATTGGATCGGTGGCGCAATTAATGAATTACGTAAAGAGAAGCGCCAAGCAAAACTTGATAAAGAAAATAAGAATCTATAATTAAGATCATTTAATTTTCCCAATATAAAGAGGAGTTGAAATTTATTTTTAGCTCCTCTTTTTTCATTTCAATATTTCACCTAAAGTTGAAATACCAATTATTTATCCTTCCTGAGTAAACTGTCTCTATCTATAATAGCTATACCTATGTCCATAAATTTTTAGAAATTACTTAGCGAGAAAATAGTACTAAATAAAAAAACACCTGCTACATATACGTAGCAGGTGTTTTCATTAAGCAACAAAACAGAATTTTGTTTATCGCTGTAAAATTTTAGGATTAACCTTCAAATCCACCTTCGTCATCCATTCCGCCACCACGCTGTCCACGTTGACGTTGCTTCTTCTGGTTGAATCTATATGTGAATGATAGATTAATAGTTCTTCCTCTCCATTGAAACTCACTATCACTAGTAAAGCTTGGGGTAGAAGTAAAGCTACTTCTCTTTCTAGTGTTGAAAAGATCACTAACGTTAAGTGCTAAAGTAGCATTGTCATTTATTATATCTTTACTCAAAGCCATATCTACAGAAAGCATTCCATCTGTTTCAGTTTGTGCATTCTTAGATGGTCCTCTATAGAATCCGTTAGTCTGCCATTCTAATTTTGCAGGTAGTTTTACTTTTGAGCTTAATCTTCCAAAGTAACTGGTGTTTTCAGCACCATAATCTACGTTGTTATAGAATCCTTCAGTTTGGAATAAGAAGTAGTTGAAACTTCCATTAAGAGACCACCATCTTGTAGGGTTGTACATTAAGCCTACTTCAAATCCATATCGCTTGTTTGTTGAAAGGTTAATAGGTAAAGTTCTAATAACATTTACTCCATTACTAGTTACCTCTCCAGTTTCTTCTTGAACTCGCTCGAAAGAGTCGGTTTCATATTGATAGTATATAGAAGTTGATAGAGTTAGTTTGTTCCAACGCTTTAAATAACCTAAATCGAAGGCACTAGAATAAGCAGGATCTAAATCTGGATTTCCTTGAAATACGTTTGCTTCACTAGAACGAGAAGGGAACGGGTTTAAATACCATCTTCTTGGACGGTTTATACGACGGTTGTATCCTAGCGTAATGTTTTCTCTTTCTCCTATTTCATAAGTAAGGTTTACAGTAGGGAAAAGTCCTGTATAGTTCTTGTCAAAGTTTAAATCTACAGGTGAAGTACTTACATAATCACTTTCGGAGTCAACATTACCTTTCATAACTGTATTCTCCAATCGAAGACCTAGCAAGAAAGAAAAGCTTCCAAATTTATTTCCGTATTGTGAATAAAAAGCATTTACATTTTGCTCATATGTAAATATGTTTGAAATATCATCGTTTCTAACAAACTCGCCAGTACTACCAACTTCTTGAAGAAGCACATAGTCTGTAGTTGTTTTGCTGAAATCACCTCTGTATCCTGCTTCAAATTGTGCGTTCTCTCCAATAGGTAATACATAGTCTACTTGGGCTAAATACTTGTTATTCGATTCATTATTAAAAATCTTTTCAGACGGACGATTCGCAGTAGTAGGGTAGGTAGTTCTGTCTTCGATAAATGAGTAGTCATCACCTTTTCTATTTTCATACTGAAGATCTGCAGTTAACTTATGCCCATTCTCATTAAATCTGTTTTCGTAGTTAAGAGCAAATTGTGTGTTAGAGTTGTCATCATCGCTTTTCTCAATACGAGTGTTACGCTCTAGAACTGTATTGTTAACGTAGTTAGTAACGTCGTTTGTAGTTGTATTGCTGTTATCACCATTTCGGTAGAATCCACTTGCAGTTATCGAAGAGTTTTCTGTAAGAAAGTATTCAATTCCTAAATTGGTATTGAAACCTTTTCTCAGTCGCCCATATTCTCTGTCTTCAACAATTTCATCAAATTGTGGGTCAACAACAACGGTTTGCCCATTTTCATCTATATAAGTTCTTGGGAAATAGTGGTTTTCAAATCTTGCATTTCCAGGAACATCTCGATAATATAATCCTGTTGTGTTGAAAATATTGAACTTGTTTGTTCTAAGGTTGATATTTCCAGATACATTACTGCTTAATGGGTGTCCAAGTGTTGTGCTTAAAGATCCGTTTACACCCAATGTTTTCTCTTTTCTTAGAATAATGTTTAAGATTCCTGCAGTTCCTTCCGCGTCATAACGAGCTGAAGGAGATGTAATTACCTCAACTCTGTCTATGGCATCGGCAGGCAGCTGTCTCAACGCATCGGTTGAACCAAATCCAGCAATAGCAGATGGTTTACCGTTGATTAAGATTTTCACATTCTCATTACCTC
>DATGMT010000047.1:0-8976 GCA_035307265.1 Aequorivita sp. | reverse complement strand
ATCGGATATTGTATGAAGGGAGTTCTAGCGACTCCAAAGATGGAAATTCATTTTGAAGAAACTGTAAAGCTGCCCCGTCTGATGCTATTATGACATTATAATTGCTCTTTATTAAACTTTTGATAATCGGGACACAGCGGGTGGCGTGACCTAATCCCCAATATAATGGGGCAACCAAAATTGTTTTTTCTTTCGACATTTAAACAATAAAAACTATTAGATTGACCTAGGAGATATTTCGTTAATTTTGCTGGGAAATGCAAAATTATTTGCTTCATGCAAATTTCCCAAAATATACAACAATTAGTTGTTGCTAAAATGAAATTTTAATAAATTAACATATTGATTAAGTGGGCAGTAAAAACAAGCTTAGACGGTTTAAAGAAAATGAAACATTTGATAATGTAATACAACCTACTCGAGAAGAGGTAGTGTCAAATGCTTTTGAGTATAAAGGAAAATGGCGAGAGAAGTTTTTTAAAAACGATAATTCTTTAGTGCTAGAGTTAGGATGTGGAAAAGGAGAATATTCAGTAAACCTTGCAAAAGCATATCCAAATAAAAATTTTATAGGAATTGATATCAAGGGTGCTCGGTTTTGGCGTGGAGCAAAAACCTCTATAGAAGAAAATATTTTAAACGTTGGGTTTTTACGAAGCCAAATAGAACTAATTGATTTTTTGTTCGATGAAAACGAAGTAGATGAAATTTGGATAACATTCCCAGATCCTCAGATAAAATACAAGCGAACCAAACATAGATTGACTAATCCTGATTTTCTTCAGAAGTATAAAAAGGTTCTTCGCCCAGAAGGTGTAATTCATCTTAAAACAGATAGCGAATTCATGCACGGTTACACTTTAGGACTTTTAAGTGGTATGGAAGAAATCATTGAATATTCTAACCACGATGTTTATAATAATCATGGAGCACCTGAAGAAGTAACTAGTATTCAAACTTTTTATGAAAAACAGTATTTAGAAAAAGGCAAGAGTATTACTTATATCCGTTTTAGATTTAGATAAATATTTAAATTTATTATCTTCACCAAAAAGCCCTAATGGCAGTAGTTTACAATTTTATAGTAGGTTTAATAGGATCTCTAATTGGGGTGTTGCCACCAGGCTTGATTAATATGTACGCTGCTAAAGTGAGTAGTGCAGAAGGCAGAAAGAAAGGAATGCTTTTTTCTTTAGGCGTCTGTGTTACGGTGATGATTCAAACTTCTGTAGCGCTGCTTTTTGCTCGTTATATTGAAATGCATCCAGAAATAGTCGAGATGCTTCAAAAAGTGGCGTTAGGCATTTTTATAAGTCTCACAATCTATTTCTTTTTTATAGCAAAAGATACACGAAGGGAAATTCGCGATCGTGATTCACATTCTAAAACAAGTAGGTTTTTTTCAGGAATGTTTATTGCCGCTCTCAATTTATTACCACTACCTTATTGGGTATATGTTAGTTTAACATTTTCAGGTTTTAAGCTGTTTTCTTTCTCAGAACCTGCACTCTGGTTTGCTGTATTGGGTTCTGGATTAGGGACCTTAGCTACTTTATCGTTATACGTTCACTTTTTTAGAGCTAAAGACGATTCTCAAAAGCTGAAAATGAATATGAACTTTGTGATTGGTGTTATAACAGCAATCATATCTGTAATCACTTTTCTTAAAATCCTAGAAGAAATTTAAAATGTCTGAAGAAGGATTTTTTCTAAAGGTTTATAGGGTTACAGAAAAAATACCTTACGGTCGGGTTACCTCATACGGTGCTATCGCGAAATACCTTGGAGATCCAAGAAGTGCAAGAATGGTGGGATGGGCTTTAAACGGAAGTGATAAAATCAATGTGCCCGCTCATAGAGTTGTAAATCGAAAAGGTCTTCTCACTGGGAAACACCATTTTCAAGGTACTAATCTTATGCAGCAGCTTTTAGAAAGTGAAGGTGTGGAAATTGAGGATAATATGATAAAGGATTTTGAGGCATTATTCTGGGATCCAAGTATTGAACTTAAAGAGTAATCTTTCTTGTTAATTCGTTAAAAATTATTGTTTTGTGGTTTTAGTCTTGGTTCTTGGCTCTAGCAGCTTAAGCGGTGGTTGCTGAGCGAGGTCGAAGCATCTTGTTCCTTTTCACAGACAATACTGATTGAAAATCTATATAAACAGGAGGTCCTTCTCTCTATATTCCTGTTTAGTGCTTTACAGTGGGAAATTAACTAGCTATCTTTTTAGAATCCAAAAGCTAAAGAGTATATTTGCACTTTAGAATGAATCTAAATATTATAGTAAAATGAGCTTTTCAAAACAAGATATATTAAATGCCTTGAAGACCATTTCTACACCTGGTGATGGTGGTAATATGGTTGATAGTGGGGCAGTGCAAAATGTAGTGACATTTGCAGACGAAGTGGTTGTAGACATTAAACTTTCTACACCTGCATTACACATAAAAAAACGAGCTGAAGCCGATATTATTAAAACTATTCATGAGAAAGTAGATGCGAACGCTAAAGTTCAAGTGAATATAAAAGTAGAGGCACCACCAAAGCCTCAAAACCCTAATTTAATTAAAGGGAAGCCTTTACCAGAAATTAAAAATATTATTGCTGTTGCATCTGGGAAAGGTGGGGTAGGAAAAAGTACAGTTACTTCTAATATTGCCGTGTCCTTATCAAAAATGGGATTCAAAGTGGGAATTTTAGATGCTGATATATACGGGCCCTCGATTCCAATCATGTTTGATGTGGCGATGGAAAAACCACTTTCCGTAAATGTTGATGGAAAAAGTAAAATGAAGCCTATTGAGAGTTACGGGGTTAAAATTTTAAGTATTGGTTTTTTCACAGAGCCTGATCAAGCAGTGATTTGGAGAGGACCAATGGCTGCAAAAGCTTTAAATCAATTAATCTTTGATGCCGCATGGGGAGAATTAGATTTTCTAATGTTAGATCTTCCTCCTGGAACTGGAGATATCCATTTAAGTATAATGCAGTCTTTACCAATTACAGGAGCAGTAGTTGTTAGTACGCCACAGAAAGTTGCCTTAGCTGATGCTCGTAAGGGAGTTGCTATGTTCCGTCAAGAGAATATAGATGTTCCTGTTTTAGGAATTGTAGAGAATATGGCCTACTTCACACCTGCAGAGCTTCCAGAAAACAAATACTATATCTTTGGAAAAGAAGGAGCTAAACATCTATCAGAAGATTTAGATGTTCCATTTTTGGGAGAAGTTCCTTTAGTTCAGGGAATTAGAGAGGCTGGAGATGTGGGTAGACCTGCAGCTATGCAAAACGCTACTCCAACAGAAGAAGCATTTGAAAGTATTACAAGAAATGTAGTTGAGGAAACTGTTAGAAGAAATGAAAACCTTCCTCCTACTGATGCAATTAAAATTACAACAATGGCAGGTTGCAGCGCCGTAAAAAAATAAATATGACAACTGAGGAATTGACAACAAAAGTAGAAAAGGCATTAGCCGAGATTCGTCCATATTTACAAAATGATGGTGGCGACATTGCTTTAGTTTCCATTGAGGATGAAAAAATCGTGAATGTGCAATTGTTAGGTGCATGTGTTGGCTGTTCCATAAACCAAATGACACTGAAGATGGGTGTGGAGATGACAATTAAAAAATATGCACCCCAAATTGAAAAGGTAGTGAGCTTGTCGTAAAAGTGACAAGCGTCATTTAATCAAGACGATAAAACAGCTATTTTTGCACAAAATTTAAGAAAGTTTTCATGATAAAAACAGATATACTCATTATTGGCGCTGGTCCAACAGGTCTATTTGCCGTTTTTGAGGCTGGCTTACTAAAACTAAAATGTCACTTAATAGACGCACTTCCCCAACCAGGTGGACAGCTCGCTGAAATTTATCCTAAAAAACCAATTTACGATATTCCAGCTTTCCCTGAAGTGCTAGCTGGAGATTTGGTGGATAATCTAATGAAACAGATTGAGCCATTTCAACCAGGTTTTACACTTGGTGAACGTGCCGAAACAATTGATAAATTAGATGACGGCACTTTTATTGTTACTACAGATAAAGGAACAAAGCATCATGCTAAAGTAGTCGCTATTGCTGGCGGACTTGGAAGTTTTGAACCAAGAAAGCCACCTATAACCAATATCTCAAAGTATGAGCAAAACGGAGTAGAGTATTTCATCCGAAATCCAGAAATGTACCGTGATAAAAATGTAGTTATCTCTGGAGGAGGCGATTCTGCTTTGGATTGGAGTATTTATTTGGCAAATATTGCTTCGAGTGTAACCCTAATTCACAGGCGAAACGAATTCCGTGGTGCTTTGGATAGTGTTGAGAAGGTTCAGGAACTTAAGAACCTTGGAAAAATCGAATTAATCACCCCAGCCGAAGTAGTAGGACTAGTAGGTGAAGATCGACTAGAAGAAGTGGTGATCAAAAGAGGTGCTGAGGTGTTTAATCGTGAATGCGATTATTTCGTACCACTTTTTGGTCTGTCGCCTAAACTTGGACCTATTGCAGATTGGGGGCTGGAGATTGAAAAGAATGCTATTGTTGTAGACAATAGTCTTGACTATCAAACTAATATTCCAGGTATATATGCTATTGGCGATATCAATACATATCCAGGGAAGTTAAAACTAATTCTATGTGGTTTTCATGAGGCAACACTAATGTGCCAAAGCGCTTACCAACGGATTTTTCCAAATAAGCGTTATGTGTTAAAATACACAACTGTTGGAGGTGTTGAAGGTTTTGACGGTAGTAAAAAAGAAGCTCCAAAAGCAATAGTTAAAACAATTGATTAGAAAAGACTACAAGAGTTTTTTGTAATAGTAATATCAGAGTGAATTCAAATGCAAGATATTAAGATAACAATAATAGATCGTGAAGGTGTAAAGCATGAAGTAGATGCGCCAACAGATATGAATATGAATATCATGGAGCTTGTACGGTCTTATGAATTAGCTCCCGAAGGAACTATTGGTATTTGTGGCGGAATGGCAATGTGTGCTTCCTGTCAATGCTATGTTTTGAGCAATCATGATTTACCTGAAATGTCACCAGATGAAGACTTGATGTTGCTAGAAGCATTTCACGTTAAGGACAATAGTAGATTGAGCTGTCAATTGTTTATAGAAGAGAACCTCAATGGTTTAGAATTGGAGTTGGCTCCAGAATAGATTAGATAAAGAAATTCAAATATAAATTTGATTCAAAAAAGAAACCCGACAGATTATATAATCTGTCGGGTTTCTTTTTGTGTATATGTTCGTTCTTGTTATTTAAAAGCGTTTAAGCCAGTAACGTCAAGACCAGTAATTAATAGGTGGATATCATGTGTTCCTTCATAAGTGATTACACTTTCTAGGTTCATTGAGTGTCGCATAATGCTGTATTCTCCTGTAATACCCATTCCACCAAGCATTTGTCTTGCTTCACGTGCAATTTTAATAGCCATATCTACGTTGTTTCTTTTCGCCATAGATATTTGAGCAGAAGTAGCTCTGTCTTCGTTTTTAAGAGTACCTAATCTCCAAGCTAATAATTGAGCTTTAGTGATTTCGGTAATCATTTCGGCCAATTTCTTTTGTTGTAGTTGATACTGTCCAATTGGCTTTCCGAATTGTGTTCTTTCTTTGGAGTAACGAAGCGCAGTGTCGTAACAATCCATTGCTGCTCCAATAGCTCCCCAAGCAATTCCATATCGAGCAGAGTCTAAGCAACCAAGCGGTGCTCCTAGCCCCGATTTGTTTGGTAAAAGATTTTCTTTAGGAACTTTTACGTTATCGAAAATAAGCTCACCTGTTGCAGATGCTCTTAATGACCATTTATTGTATGTTTCTGGTGTTGAAAAACCTTCCATTCCACGCTCTACAATTAGTCCGTGGATTCTGCCTTCCTCATTCTTAGCCCAAACTACAGCCACTTGTGCAAATGGAGCATTACTAATCCACATTTTTGCACCGTTTAGCAAATAGTGGTCACCCATATCCTTAAAGTTAGTAACCATTGATCCTGGGTCACTTCCGTGATCAGGTTCTGTGAGTCCAAAACATCCAATCCACTCACCAGAGGCAAGCTTCGGGAGATATTTTTTGCGTTGTTCTTCGGTTCCATATTTCCAAATAGGAAACATAACTAAAGAGGATTGAACAGAAGCCGTGCTTCTAACGCCGCTGTCGCCTCGTTCGATTTCTTGCATGATTAATCCGTAAGAAATCTGATCTAGACCTGCTCCGCCATACTCTTCAGGAATGTAAGGGCCAAAAGCTCCTATTTCGGCAAGCCCACCAATAATTTGTTTTGGGAATTCTGCTTTTTGTGCATAATCCTCTATAATTGGCGATACGTCACGCTTTACCCAATCACGAGCGGCCTGGCGTACTAATTTGTGTTCATCGGAAAGTAAATCGTCGAGATTATAATAATCTGGAGCTTCGAAAAGATCTGGTTTCATAATTTTTTAAAATTAAAGATTACAAAGTTAAAAATCCCTTTGGGATAGAGCTATGTTTCTAGTTAAAAAAAGAGAGAATAATGACTTCAAATTTGAAAGAGATGTATACGGGTTCAAAAAAATATGTCGATGTGATGAGTGATAGCAGAGTAGTTTATAAAATGCAGTGTGAAGTTTGAAAACTTATTTGATGTAAGCTCTATTAATAGAGTTTATACTTATAGCGACAAGGTTGAATAGTTCTATATAAATAAGTCAGGTTTTTTTTGTCATTTTATAAAGACAAAGCCGAGGTATTCAATATATTTGAAACCCTAACAATTTATTATGAGAAAACTATTACTGATTCTAGCGTTTGCTTTCCCCTTATTGGCTTTATCACAGCAGGATCCTATAAGTTTATTCCAACAATTTAATGGACGTTATGATTTTACTGCAATAGGAAACACATTAAATGAGAATGAGAATAATAATGGTTATTGCGGTATGCTTTCCGAAAGCAGTGCGACCTTAAATCTTGAGCCTAATCAAACCCTGGTGTCTGCTCACTTATATTGGTCTTCTATAGGCACTGGAGATTTCCAAGTGGATATTAATGGAACTGCCATTACAGCAGATAGAACTTTTAGTCATACAAGTAATGGGTCTCCATATTTTTCAGCCTATGCTGATGTTACTGATTTAATTGCCGCTACGGGGAATGCAGAGTATACTTTCTCAGGTTTAGATGTTACTAATCTACTTTCTGAATATTGCTCTTGGCCAAACGGTAATGGAACAGGTACTAACTTCGGTGGTTGGGCTATTTATATTATTTATGAAGACCCTGCATTATTACTAAATCAAATTAGTCTTTTTGATGGTCTTGAAAGTGTTAATGTGTTTGCAAACCCTATAAACTTAACTCTAACAGGAATTAATGTTGGCTCTGATCAATTTTCTAAAATTGGATTCTTGGCCTGGGAAGGAGATGCTGGAATAGCTGTTCAAGAAAGCTTATATATAAATGATGTTTTAATTTCTGACCCACCTTTAAATCCTTCAAATAATGCATTCAATGGAACAAACTCCTATATAGGACCTCCAGGCAATGCTCAAGCCTATAACATGGACCTAGATTTCTATGATCTAGTTGGACTCGTAGAGCCAGGTGACTCTACCATTGATATTAGGTTGACTTCAGGTCAGGATTGGATTATGGTAAATAATATCATAACAAGTGTAAACTCAGAATTACCAGATGCAACAATAGTTATTGATAATCTAGGTGTATTATGCCAAGATCGAAATATAGAGGTTAATTATACTGTGCTAAATGTTAATAGTACAGCATCGTTACCTGCTAACACGCCTATTGCTTTTTATGCCGATGCTGTATTTCTAGGACAAACTTTAACGATTGATGATATTCCTATTGACGGTTCAGAAAGTGGAACTATTAACTTGAATATACCTGTAGGAACACCTCAAGTATTCACTTTAAAAGCTGTTGTAGATGATGATGGAGCAGGAAATGGTATTGTCGCTGAGATCAATGAAGATAATAATGAATTTGAACAAGAAATAGATTTGTCTGAACAAGGACTATTTATACTTGGAAACCATGAAAGTTGTGAAGGTCAAACAGAAACTTTGGTCGCTAACTTTGATGATTTAGACGTATATGAATGGTTTTTTAATGGGAATCCATATGGCGGAAATACGCCGACGATTGAAGTTACGCAATCGGGGACATACACTGTAAAAGGTAATAAAGCCGCATGTTTTGTAGATGAGTCTCCAGGATTTACAGTAACTTTTAATCCACAACCTATAGCTAACACACCAGAAGATATTTATAGATGTGATAATGGTGTTCAAACAGAGTTTTTTGATCTAACTCAAAATGATAATAATGTTTTAGGAACACAGGATCCAACACTCTTTGGCATAAAGTATTTTACAACACAAGAAGATAGTGAGAATAATCAAAATGAGATTACTAATCCAGCAGCATATCCAATTACGGGTCCTACTCCACAAACGATTTATGTGAGGATACACGATAGTGCTCAGGAGTTATGTTATGATCTTACTCAGTTTGATATCTATTATACTCCCGTAAATGCAGAAGACGTTCCTTCTTTTTCTATGTGCGATTTAGATGAGAGCGGTGGTGAAGAAATTAACCTGCCCCTCGAATTTGATGGTATAGTCCTTGGTAATCAGGAAGCTTCAAGCTATAATATCTCTTACCACGTTTCTCAAGATGATGCAAATACAGGAGATAACCCATTACCTTCTGAAGTGACAATCCCTGTTCCAGGCCAAACAATATACATTAGAATCGAACCTACAATTGACAGTAACTGCTTTGATACAACAAGTGTTGAAATTATAGTGAACTCACCCCCTCTAGTAAACTTTACTCCTTCTCCATTAATTGTTTGTGACACTGACAACGATGGGTTTGCATTTTTCAATTTACACGATGCTGATTTGGACATTTCTTTAGGTGATTCTGATTTGATTATCACATATCACCCAACGTTA
>DATGMT010000046.1:0-2219 GCA_035307265.1 Aequorivita sp. | reverse complement strand
CCGCAGAGAGTTGAGCAGGTAATCTCTAAAGTTCGAACGCTTGCTCATGAATTGGATGCTAATCCCGATGTGGTTGAGGCTGTTTATCGTGCAATGATTTCTGCTTTTATAAATGCTGAGCTTGTCGAGCATGCTTCACTTACAAGCAATACTTGAAAGCCATAACAAGCGCCAGCACATCGCGCCTGCGGCGCTGGACTCGCAACAAGTTGCTCGCCCGTGTGGCGGGCGTTAGGCCTCCAAATGGAACTGAAGAAGCATGAAATATAAGGTTTATCTAAACATACTGGATCAAATCTTGAGGGAGGCTCCTGAGAGATTTGTACGGTACAGGATAGACGACTTAGATTCAGAAAAGCTAAACCAAGCTCGATCAAGAGCGAGCATCCATCTTTTTCTAAAGGTCTCTTTTGGTCTGCTCAATTTTGAAGAGCGAGAGCGAGTTATAACAGATGGATCATACGATGGCGGAATCGATGGCTATTACATTGATCAAGAAACAAAATCACTGTATCTATTGCAAGCCAAATTCAGGACAAATGAATCAAACTTCGAACAAAAAGAAATTTCACTAGAAGAACTCCTTTCGATGGATGTTAATAGAATTCTAGAAGGGGAGTGTTTTGATGAAGAGGGAAACGAATATAACGGTAAAATAAAACAGTTGCAGAGAGAGGTCTCTCAGATCGATGACATAGCTAGATACACCTATAAGGTAGTTATCCTGGCAAACCTTTCTGGAATCAGTCCATCGAAACTTAGACTGCTAACTGGAGGCTATCCGGTTGATGTTTTTGATGCAGTAAAAACGTACGACAACCTAGTGTTTCCTGTAATAAGTGGCACATATTTCACCGCAAGCGATATAAGTATTCCCATTGATCTTTCAAATAAAAACGCAGGCGCCAAAATCAGCTACACGGTGAGCACCAAAGCAAATGAATGTGAAATAACAGCTCTTTTTGTACCTACCATTGAGCTGGCAAAAATGATGACCAAATACAAAAACTCAATATTGAAGTTTAACCCAAGAAGCTATTTGGACTTGGAAGGCAAGAAAGTAAATACCTCCATTAGAGAAACAATATTGAACACCGATACCAACGAGTTTGCCCTATATAATAACGGCATTACTATGCTGTCGGATGAAACGTATATAAACGAAAGAATTGGTCAAAAGAATAGAGCTCAATTAAGAGTAAAAAATCCTCAAATTATCAATGGTGGCCAAACAACCTACACCTTAAGTAGGATATACGAAGAAAACAAGAGTGGAGATTTAGAGGCGATATTTGGTGGCAAGGAGGTCTTGCTTAAAATAATTACGTTAATGGACAATAGTAACGAAGAAGACAAACTCCACCTTATTGACGACATATCGAACGCGACAAATCAACAAACCCCTGTAATTAATGCTGACAGATTTGCTAATGAGAGCTTTCACAAGGCCATACAAAGAAAGGTATTCGATAGGTATGGGATTCTTTATGAAAGAAAGAGGGGCGAATTCTCTGATGGGGTTTTATCGGGTTATATTGATGAGTCTATTGTCGTAGAAAGGAATCAGTTTTTTAGGATTTACTATTCAGCTAATGGTTACATCAACCTCGGCGCGCAGAAGAAGTTGTTCCAAAAAAACAATTTTCCGCACTTCAAGATCGATAATGATGAGTCACTGGATAGATTTTATATAGGGTTTTATGTATTCAATCGGTTATTGAAAAATAGGAACCCCAGTTTTCGCCTTCAAAAAGATACATATGCAAAAATTTATGCATACAACCAAGTTTTCCTGAAGCAGGGCTTGGATATAGATTCAGATGTTATTAGTAAAAATCTCGCTAGCCTAGATGAAAAATGGTTAGATTTTATTGAGTATGCAAAGTCAAATACAACGATAGGCAATAGGGCATATGTAGACAACGTTACGGGGGAGGCAAGGTCAACGTTCAACGAGAAGAGATTGTATCGGTCTGGTCAGTTTGAAAACATAGTGGTGCAATACTTTGAGAAAATGGCCTAACAAACGCATGTTGTCGGACTGGTTTTCCGCTGCGCTCCAAACCAGCCGCAAATGCGGGCGTTAGCTGTAAAATCTTATGACCGAAGAAAATTTAACTAAAATTCATTTAGATCTACCAAGAAACGAAGAGGTAGGTGGTGAATCATTCTGGGCTGAAGATCTCGGCAACGATTTGTATCGCATGCGGAATACACCT
>DATGMT010000045.1:0-11997 GCA_035307265.1 Aequorivita sp. | reverse complement strand
ATCCGGGCGCAAAAATAGCCAAGAATGTTGTAATTGAACCATTCACAACTATACACAACAACGTTGTGATAGGAGAAGGAACATGGATTGGTAGTAATGTAACCATAATGGAAGGCGCACGCATTGGTAAAAATTGTAATATTTTTCCAGGAGCTGTAATCTCTGCTATTCCACAAGATCTTAAATTTAAAGACGAAGACACCACCGTTGAAATAGGTGACGGAACCACAATAAGAGAGTTTGTTACTATTAATAGAGGAACCGTAGACAGAGGGAAAACTGTTGTAGGGAAAAACTGTTGGATAATGGCATATTGTCACATTGCTCACGACTGTGTAGTTGGAGATAATTGCATCTTTAGCAATAGTAGTACACTCGCAGGGCACGTTACGGTAGGTGATCACGTAACATTGGCTGGAATGACAGCTGTTCATCAATTTTGTATGATAGGCAACCATGCTTTTGTTACAGGTGGATCTTTAGTGAGAAAAGACGTTCCACCTTTTGTGAAGGCTGCGCGTGAACCTTTAAGCTATGTGGGAATTAACTCGATAGGGCTTCGTAGAAGAGGGTTTTCTTCAGAAAAAATCACAGAAATTCAAAGCATATATAGGTTACTATACCAAAAAAACTATAACACTTCGCAAGCGGCTGGAATTATTGAAGCTGAAATGGAAGCTACACCCGAGCGAGATGAAATCCTCCAGTTTATCAAAAACTCGAAAAGAGGTATCATGAAAGGGTATTTCAACTCTAATTAAGTTTAATAATTTTAAGTCTAACCTCTAATATTTAATATAAAATGGCCACTTCATCAGACATAAGAAAAGGATTATGTATTCGATATAATAATGATATTTATAAAGTAATTGAATTCCTTCACGTAAAACCAGGTAAGGGTCCTGCTTTTGTTCGAACTAAATTAAAAAGTGTAACAACAGGAAAAGTAGTTGACAACACTTTTGCAGCAGGACATAAAATTGAAGACGTTCGTGTAGAAACGCATAAGTTTCAATTTTTATACAATGAAGGAGATATGTATCACTTCATGAATACAGAAGATTATTCACAAATTCAATTGATGAAGACTATTCTAGACACACCAGAATTGATGAAAGAAGGCGAAGTAGTAAGTGTCTTGATTAATTCTGAAGACGGTATGCCACTTTCTGTTGAAATGCCTGCACACGTTATTCTTGAAGTTACAGCAACCGAACCAGGGGTTAGAGGTAATACAGCTACAAATGCTACAAAACCTGCAACCGTTGAAACAGGGGCGGAAATTAACGTACCTCTTTTTATCAACGAAGGAGATAAAATACGTATAGACACTGATAAAGGACAATATCAAGAACGAGTAAAAGAATAATTAATCAACTCTTTGTGTAAATAACTCGTTTTAATCTTTTATAAATCAATAGCACTATATGAAATTTCCTGTTCCCCAAACTTTAAAAAAAGTTGCTGCTTTAATAGGTTCAGACTACGTGGGGGATGGTGAATTCCCTGTCTTGGGAATGAATGAAATCCATGTTGTTCAACCAGGAGATATCGTATTTGTAGATCATCCAAAATATTACGACAAAGCTTTAGAGTCTAAAGCAACAGTAGTTTTAATCAATAAAAAGGTTGATTGCCCCGAAGGAAAAGCCTTGTTGATTTCAGATGATCCTTTCCGAGATTTTAATAAGCTTACACAACATTTTAAGCCATTTCAAAGTGCAAATCAGGCAATCGCTATTTCTGCCGAAATTGGTAAAAACACAATAATTCAGCCTAATGTATTTATAGGTAATAACGTCAAAATTGGCGAAAACTGCCTAATTCATTCCAACGTTTGTATTTACGATGGAACTGTTATTGGTAATAACGTTACCATTCATGCAGGAACAGTATTAGGAAGCGATGCATTTTATTATAAAAATCGTCCCGAAAAGTTTGATAAGCTTTTAAGTGGTGGAAATGTAATTATTGAAGACAATGTAGACTTAGGTTCACTTTGTACAATAGATAAAGGAGTTACGTCTGCAACTACTATAAAAGAAGGCTCAAAACTCGACAACCAAGTACACGTTGGTCACGACACCGTAATCGGTAAGCGTTGTTTAATAGCTTCACAAGTAGGAATAGCAGGCTGTGTGGTTATAGAAGATTTTGTAACAATTTGGGGGCAAGTGGGAATTACAAGTGGAATTACTATTGGTGAAAAGGCTGTGATATCTGCACAAAGCGGAGTGAGTAAATCACTAGAAGGAGGGAAATCCTATTTTGGAACACCTGCAGAAGAATTTAGAAAAAAATATAAAGAACTGGCATCAATTAGGTTGATACCTGAAATAATAGCTAAACTGGACAAATTATCATGAGTGTAAAATCAAAAGAAGTTATTAAAGATTTTTATAAATCTGACATCTTAAAAGATAATACAATTTTAGAGCCTTTTCTACATCCTGAAATTACTCTTTATTGGAATAGTGCTGATGGATTAACGATAATGAAGTACGATGAAATTTTAGCTTTTTATAATGAAATAAGCCGAAATTACACAGGTCTTAGGGCTGAGGTGAGCCACTTGTTAGTTGATGAATATTTTGTGACAGTTCGATATAAATACTTTGTTCGAACAATGGAAAATCCTGATGAGGAATTAGCTATAGCACACTTCATCTCAATTTGGGAAGTTAAAGACGATAAAATATACCGTGGACACCAAGTAAGTCAGCCTGTAACCGATAAAGATGATACTCAAGGAAGTTATCAACGTATTAAGGTTTAATATCTTTAAAAAGCTTATTTAAAAACTGTATCTTTGCAGAATTTATAGGCAAAACCTATCAATCAAAATAACAACATAAAGTAATTAATATAAAAGTTTAGAAATGAGCGTTTTAGTAAATAAGGATTCAAAAATAATTGTACAGGGATTCACTGGAAGTGAAGGTACCTTTCACGCTGAACAAATGATTGAATATGGCACTCAAGTAGTTGGAGGTGTAACTCCAGGAAAAGGAGGTCAGTCGCATTTGGATAGGCCTGTTTTTAATACTGTTGAAGAGGCTGTTAAAGAAACAGGAGCCGATACTTCAATTATTTTTGTTCCACCTGCTTTTGCTGCAGATGCAATCATGGAAGCTGCCGATGCTGGAATTAAAGTGATAATTACTATTACAGAAGGAATTCCAGTTAAAGATATGATTACAGCATCTAACTATATTAAATCTCGTGATTGCCGCTTGATTGGACCTAACTGTCCAGGTGTGATAACACCAGGTGAAGCAAAAGTTGGTATTATGCCAGGATTTGTTTTCAAGAAAGGAGGAGTAGGAGTAGTTTCAAAATCAGGAACATTAACCTATGAAGCAGCAGATCAAGTTGTAAAACAAGGACTTGGTATTACTACTGCAATTGGAATTGGAGGAGATCCAATTATCGGAACTACTACAAAAGAGGCGTTAGAATTACTTATTAACGATCCAGATTGTGAAGCTGTAGTAATGATTGGAGAGATTGGAGGACAACTTGAGATAGATGCAGCTAAGTGGTATAAAGAGAGCAGAATAAAGAAACCTGTAATTGGTTTTATCGCTGGTGAAACTGCACCTGCAGGAAGAACTATGGGCCATGCTGGAGCTATTGTTGGAGGAAGTGATGACACTGCTCAAGCTAAGAAAAAAGTGATGCGCGAATGTGGAATGCACGTTGTAGATAGCCCTGCAGAAATCGGTAAAAAAGTAGCTGAGGTTTTAAAATCTTAATTGAAATATATTTTAGTGAAACTTTCACCAAATTAAATGGATTAACCAAATCTGATGAAAGATTCAATCTAATTATAAAGTCTTAATAATATAAGAGCTTTAGACCATAGAAAGCCTTGTGAATTCGCAAGGCTTTTTTTATGGAGAAGCCACTGTCTTTTGTTATATTTGAATCCGTCATTTTCTTTTGTTTATAAGGTTTATGCCTTCTCAAAAGAGCAAAAAACCAAACTAAACATAGAGAGGACAGTTAAAAACCAACTTGAATATGAAATTATTAGAAGGAAAAACAGCGATCATCACGGGAGGAAGCCGTGGTATCGGGAAAGGAATCGTCGAGATATTTGCTCAACATGGTGCGAATGTAGCTTTTACATACAGTTCTTCTGCAGAAGCATCTAACAAGATAGTTGAAGAAGTATCTAAAGCTGGCGTTAAAGTTAAAGCATATAAAAGCGATGCAGCCTCATATGACGATGCACAGAAACTTGTAGATGAAGTGCTTGAAGAGTTTGGAAGTATAGATATTCTTATTAATAATGCAGGAATTACAAAAGATAACCTGTTAATGCGAATGTCTGAAGATGATTTTGATAAAGTAATTGAAGTGAACCTTAAGTCGGTGTTTAATATGACTAAAGCTGTTCAAAGAACAATGCTTAAACAACGCAAAGGATCTATTATTAATATGAGCTCGGTTGTTGGAGTAAAAGGTAATGCTGGTCAAGCAAACTATGCAGCATCAAAAGCAGGAGTGCTTGGTTTTACTAAGTCTGTAGCTCTAGAATTAGGATCTAGAAATATTCGATGCAATGCTATTGCTCCAGGATTTATCGAAACTGAAATGACTGGAAAGCTCGACGAAACAGTTGTTGAATCTTGGCGTAATGCTATTCCACTAAAACGAGGTGGAACTCCCGATGATATCGCAAATGTTTGTGTTTTCCTAGCTAGCGACCTTTCTGCTTACGTTACGGGGCAAGTACTGAGCGTTGACGGGGGAATGTATACATAGCATCAAAGTTGGTAGACGGTAGTCTAGTAGTTTGCAGAAAATTTAAATCTTGAAACACTTGACAACCTAAACTCCGCAATGAGATCATGACTTAAGAAGATTTATGATCTTGTAACATAACATTAAAACTGAAACCACATTTAGTGACTACAGCAACTATATTTTATATAATCATCGCCGGAGTACTTTCATTAGCTCTGGCGATTTTTATGTATGGCTATAAGTCGAAGCAATCTGGGTCTTTAAAATGGACCTTCGCGATGCTCCGATTTCTATCGCTATTCGCCATACTTTTGCTGATTATCAACCCAACATTTGAAAGTGAAACCTATACAATTGAAAAGCCGATACTACCCGTTTTAATAGATAACTCGTCTTCTATTTCAGAATTGGAACAGAGTGAAAATACTTTAGAGTTTGTTCGTAAACTAAAAAGTAATGATCTCTTAAATGAAAAATTTGATATTTCTTATTTTACATTCGGAAGTGAATTCCAACAAAACGATTCACTTTCTTTTGAAGAAAAAAACACTAATATTTCTAAAGCTCTTATTTCAATAAACGAAATCTTTAAAAACCAAACAGCTCCTACAATTCTTGCAACAGATGGAAATCAAACCTTTGGAGCTGATTATGAGTTTTCTACAACAAGCTTTAAAAACCCAATTTACCCTATAATTTTAGGAGATTCAACAAAATATACCGATCTGAAAATTGAGCAACTAAACACCAATAGATATGTTTTTTTGAAAAATCAATTTCCAGTTGAAGTAATATTAACCTACAGCGGATCAAGCGCAGTAAACTCTGAGTTTGTAGTGCTTCAAGGGAATACTAGTGTTTATAGAACACCTGTTTCCTTCTCTCAAAATGAAAATTCAAAGACTATAAATTTCACGCTTCCAGCCAATAGCGTAGGACTTCAAAAGTATACAGCACAAGTGATTCCGATTGAAAATGAGAAGAATAAAACTAATAACACAAAGCATTTTGCTATTGAAGTTATTGATCAAGCAACAAATGTTCTTATTGTAAGCAAACTACTTCATCCAGACTTAGGAGCATTAAAAAAATCGATTACTACAAACGAACAAAGAACAGTAGAGTTCAAAAAACCAAATGAGGCTAGTGCTGTTTTAAACGACTATCAACTTGTTATTCTTTATCAGCCCGATAGAAGTTTTACTTCAGTTTTTTCTGAAATAGATAAACTCAATAAAAATTATTGGGTTATTTCGGGAATTGAAACAGATTGGCATTTTTTAAATCGCGTACAGAAAAACTTTATTAAAGAATCTTCAAGCCAAAGAGATGAAGTTCAATCTATTCTAAACTCTAACTATGGCACTTTTGCAATTGAAGATATAGGCTTTGATGATTTCCCGCCTTTACACACTTCTTTTGGCTCTTTAAGTATTAATGTGCCACATGAGACCATACTTGAACAAACGGTTGGAGGTTTGGTTAATGGAAATCCGTTGCTTTCTACTTCTGAAGTAAATGGAAAACGCACAGCTATCTGGGATGGAGAAGGATTTTGGCGTTGGAGAGCAAGAAGTTTTATGAAGGAACAAAGCTTTAAAAAATTCGATGATTTTGTAGGAGGCTTAGTGCAATACTTAGCTTCAAATAAACGAAGAAGTAGGCTAGAGGTGTCTTCAGAAACTTTCTATTATAACAACGGAGCTATTAAAATTAACGCACAATATTTCGACAGGAATTATATATTTGATAGTCGAGCGTCTTTAAATATTACCGTTACGAACGTTGAAACTGAGAAAACAGATGTATTCCCAATGCTTTTGAAGAATAATTACTTTGAAGTAGATTTAAGTAATTTACCATCTGGAGAATATAAGTACACAGTTTCAGTTTCTAATGAATCTGTTTCAAGTAGTGGAAATTTTACGATTTTAGAGTTTAATGTAGAGCAACAATTTTTAAATGCCGATATTGCAAAACTTCGTCGAGTAGCTCAAAACACTAGTGGACAAGAATTCTTTATCAGCCAATCCGATCTTTTAATCGATAATTTACTTAATAATTCAAATTTTAATAACCTCCAGAAAGCAGAACAGAAAACAATCCCGCTTATAGATTGGAAATATCTACTCGCATTGATTGTTCTATTCCTATCTGCCGAATGGTTTATCAGAAAATACAATGGCCTTATCTAACGATCCTAATCAATTTACAATGGAAAAATTACCAAAACTAACAGTTCCGGTTATAATCGGAATTATTCTTATAATCATTCTTATAGCAAAATCCTCAGTAACTATTAAAGCTGGAGATGCTGGTGTACTTTATCAAACCTTCGGAAATGGTGTAGTTACAGATAAACCACCTCTAGGTGAAGGTTTTCACATTATTGCTCCATGGAATAAAGTGTTTATTTATGAAATGCGTCAGCAAGAACTATCTGAAAGAATGCAAGTGCTTTCTTCAAATGGTCTAGAAATTAAACTAGATGCTTCTGCTTGGTACCAACCGGTTTATGAAGATGTTGCAAAACTTCATCAAGAAAAAGGAGAAAATTATCTCGAGAGAATAATTATGCCAGCCATTCGAAGTGCAGCTAGAAGTGTTGTGGGGCGATATACTCCTGAGCAACTTTACTCAAGCAAGCGTGATGCAATTCAAGATGAGATTTTTGAAGAAACAAAGAAAATATTAGAGAATCAATACGTTCAATTAAATGAAGTTCTTGTGCGCGATGTTACGCTTCCAGCAGCAATTAAGGATGCTATTGAGCGTAAATTAGGACAAGAGCAAGAGTCTCTAGAATATGAGTTCCGTTTAGAAAAAGCTACTAAAGAAGCTGAGCGTCAAAGAATTGAAGCAGAAGGTAAAGCAAGAGCAAACAGCATTCTTAGCGCTTCATTAACCGATAAAATTTTGACTGAAAAAGGAATTCAGGCAACTGTTGAACTTTCAAAATCAACAAACTCTAAAGTTATTGTAATTGGTTCTGGAAAAGATGGACTACCTATTATTTTAGGAGACAACTAAACTCTAAGAAATAAAATTAAACTGACCTGCAAGGTTTCTCCAACTTTGCAGGTCTTTTTTATTTAAATACTTTTGATCCTCTTGTCTTGGATACGGAGGTTTTTCTAGTCTTTTGGAAAGTTGATTAAAGCGTAGATGATACTATTTACTGCTTCGGTCATTATATCAAAGTCTAAAGTTTCAATAGTATCGGAGGCTTTGTGATAGTTGGGGTTTCCATGACCACCTGTGCCGATTATCATTGCAGCGGGAATATCGAATTGCCAATAATTACGATGGTCTGAGGGCCCGTTATTCTGAAAATCATCTGCATATGATAACCGTCGGGAGTCCATTTTCCCTTGCTTCTTTAGTAGTTTTGAGATTTCCTTATTAAAGTCATCATACCTTTTAATTCCTGAGACGACTAGAAGATTTTTACGATTTTTAATATCTTCCTCAGTTTCAAATTTTTTACGATAATACCCTATCATTTCAAGGGCAATCATACCAATGTAATCGAGATTATTTTCACTAATAGACTTCGCATGAATATAACTTCCCATTTCTTTTTTCTTAAAAAATGGAGGTTCCTCCAAACAGAAAAAGGCGAAATCAATTCCAAAATCCAATTCAATTTCACTGTCTGATAGAAGTCGAGTAATTTCTAACAAAGCTACACTACTAGCGTTATCATCTGCACCAGGCTGATCCTTATACACGTCATAATGTGCGCCAATGATAAAACGTTTTGTTTTCTCAGGTTGGAAATAAGCAATTACATTTTTGTAAATATTCCCTTTGACCATCCATTCTTGGTGATTGATGGGGAAACTGGATTTATCCAATTCTGCATCAATATAATCTGCAACTTTATTTAGACTTTCAATGTTTTTATAATTGCGATAGGGGTATACCGAGGTCAAGAATTCTACATGCCGATATAGGTTTTCTTTATTAGCTTTCATTTTAATATCAATCGTTTGTAGCGAGATCTTCAAGGTTTCTCCATCCTTGTAGGTTTTACCCATCAAATATGAACTACTACACTCAATCCGCTTTTTTAAAGGATTTTATAATCAACAATCCACAAATAATTGCCACACCTGACAAAAAAACAGCTAAAATATTTTTACCGTAGATAAAATTACCGATGGCAAATAAAGAACAATAAACACCTACTACGCCCGCGAAAAAACCGAGAATCTTCATTCCAAAACCTTTAAATTTGGATTCATTCCCGAAGATTAGGCTATTAAAAGTGTGTAGTGTTTCTGCTGTTGATGGCTTGGTTAATAAAGTAACGGAAACCCATCCAATCGTTGTTACAATCACACTTAACACTAACTCAACATAACCAGGGATTTCAATGAGTGGAGTTTCCATCTTTCCATTTATAAAAAAGAATGTGGCAATCAAGAAAGATATTGCCATTGCAGCAATCTCGCTATAAGGATTAATCCTGCTCCAAAACCATCTTAAGATGAATAGCAAACCAGTACCTGCGCCAATCGAAAGTAATAAATTAAAACCATCTCGAGCTTCATCTAAAACTAGGGCTAATAATCCTGCGCAAACCATCATTAGAACAGTGGAAGTTCTACCAATGGCAACTTGTTCTTTTCCAGTGGCATTCTTTCTAATAAATCTTACGTAAAAATCATTTACAACATAAGAGCTTCCCCAATTTAAATGGGTAGATATAGTGCTCATAAATGCAGCTATTAGTGAAGTAATTACAATTCCCAACAATCCAGCAGGAAGGAAGGTTAGCATTGCAGGGTAGGATAAATCATTTTTCACAAACGAGGGATCTAGATTTGGAAATGCAGTTTGCAAACTTTCTAGGTTAGGATAAATAACAATTGAAGCCAATGCAATAATTATCCATGGCCACGGACGTAGTGCATAATGTGCAAAATTGAAAAATAAAGTAGCCCATGTGGCGTGTTTTTCATTTTTTGCAGCCAACATACGCTGGGCTATATATCCGCCACCTCCTGGTTCTGCGCCAGGGTACCAAACACTCCACCATTGTACTGCAAGCGGAATTATAAGTAATGGAATCAATAAATCTGGGTTTGAAAAGTCGGGGAGCATTGCGGTTTTTGCTGCTACAGCAGGTGTTGAAAGTAAATTTTCAATTCCGCCAACTTCTGGCATATTTACTATATAGATAGTAGCCCAAATACTTCCTACCATGGCAATAATAAATTGAATGAAATCTGTTAATAAAACTCCTTTCAATCCACCAAAAGCAGAATATATTACAACCACTGGCGATGAAATAAGCAAGACTTGAACTGCCGATAGCCCAAACATAACATGGCCTATTTTTATGGCAGCCAAACACACATTTGCCATAATCACAATGTTGAAAAACACACCCAAATAGATAGCTCGAAACCCTCTTAAAAATGCTGCGCTTTTCCCACTATATCGAAGCTCATAGAACTCTAAGTCTGTAGTAATCCCACTTCGTCTCCATAGCTTAGCATAGAAAAAAACAGTGAGCATTCCTGTTAAAAGAAAACTCCACCATATCCAGTTTCCAGAAACTCCATCTTCACGAATTAAACCCGCCACAAAGTTTGGAGTATCGGCTGCAAACGTAGTGGCCACCATACTTACACCTAGTAACCACCATGGCATATTCCTATTAGAGAGAAAAAATGATTTAGAGTCTTTACCCGATTTTTTGGCTACAACCAATCCGATGGAGATAAATACAACAAAAAAACCGATAATTAGAATCCAGTCAACGAGTGCTAATTGCATAAGAAGTATTTAGTTTTCTTTTTTAGAAAATAAGTGGGTAAATTACTTAATCTTAAAGAACTTTTAAATATTCCTCTTGATTTATATATACACATATTTCTAAACAATTTGGTGATATCATTTTTTAAGTGATTTTCACCTATCAATAAAAATCTATCTAGGTTTTTGTTACCTTTAAAAAATTCAACTTCATTTCTATGGCTGCAAAAAGAAGACGAAAGCAAAAACCTACAAAAATTCAACCTCGAAGAGCAAGAAACCTCTCTCCTGGAACCGTGTCTTATACAGGGAAAAAGACCTCAGTAGAGACGCGACTAGATATAATTGATTACTCCAAAGATCATTATGAGCGTTTTGAAACCACTTCAATAGAGGAGGCGTTTAAATATGAAGATGAATCTCACATAACGTGGATTAATGTTAATGGTTTAAGCAATACTGAAGCAATTGTAACCTTAGGAACGCATTTCGATTTGCACCCTTTAATTCAAGAAGATATTGTAACTATCCACCAAAGACCAAAAATAGATGAATATGAAGAATATCTATTCATTGTTTTTAAAATGCTACACTATAGTGAATCAGAAAGACTCACAACAGAACACATTAGCATGATTATGGGTAAAGATTACGTTCTTACTTTTCAAGAAGCAGAAGGAGACGTGTTTAATGAACTTAGAGAGCGATTGGAGCAGGGAAGAGGAAGAATTAGGGGAGCAGGATCTGATTATCTCATGTTCGCTATTTTAGATGCTGTAGTTGATAATTATTTTACAGTAATGGAGTTTTTAGGAAACAAAGTAGAAATTCTTGAAGATAAGCTGTTTGACGATAAAGATGAAGAGAATTTAAGCGAAGATATTCAGGAGTTGAAAAAGGAAATATTAAAAATCCGAAGAGCTGTACAGCCTTTACGTGAAGTAGTAAACCGACTTGAAAAAATAGACAACCCTCTTATTGAAGAAAAAACCAATAAATATATTAGAGACCTCTATGACCATACCTTGCAAGTAAACGAAAATATCGAAATCTATAGAGAGATGATTTGGGGCTTAATGGATATGTATATGACAACCATAAGCAATAAAATGAATGAAGTTATGAAGGTATTGACAATCATGGCTTCCATCTTTATTCCACTGACTTTTTTAGCAGGTATATATGGAATGAACTTCGAATACATGCCCGAATTACAAGTGAAAAATGGCTATTTTTATTTGTTAGGACTAATGGTGTTAGTCTTGTTTGGGATGGTCTGGTATTTTAAAAGAAAGAAGTGGTTTTAGTCCTCAATTTACTATTGAATTTGTCTCATAATTTTTTTGATCTTAAACACAAATAATGAAATCTTTTAATCCCGAAAACCTTTTTAAATTTCTGAAACAACTAAAAGAGAATAATGAGCGGGAATGGATGGACGAGCATCGAAGTGAGTATTTAGAAAATGAAGCAATGTTG
>DATGMT010000044.1:0-9042 GCA_035307265.1 Aequorivita sp. | reverse complement strand
ACAATTATTTTTGAATCCTTATTTACTAAAACGCTCATTTCTAAACTTTTATATTAATTACTTTATATTATTATTTTGATCAATAGGTTTTGCCTACAAATTCTGCAAAGATACAGTTTTTAAATAAGCTTTTTAAAGATATTAAACCTTAATACGTTGGTAACTTCCTTGTGTATCATCTTTATCTGTTACGGGTTGGCTTATTTGGTGTCCACGGTATATTTTATCGTCCTTAATCTCCCAAATTGACATAAAATGAGCTATAGCTAATTCCTCATCAGGATTTTCCATAGTTCGAACAAAGTATTTATATCGAACTGTTACAAGGTTTTCATCAGCTAACAAATGACTCACTTCAGCCCTAAGACCTGTGTAATTACGGCTAACTTCATTATGAAAAGCTAAAATTTCATCATACTTCATTATTGTTAAACCATCTGCGCTATTCCAATAAAGAGTAATTTCAGGATGTAGAAAACGCTCTAAAATTGTACTATCTTTTAAGATGTCGGATTTATAAAAGTCTTTTATAACTTCTTTTGATTTTACACTCATGATAATTTGTCCAGTTTAGCAATTATTTCAGGAATCAACCTAATTGATGCCAATTCTTTATATTTTTTTCTAAATTCTTCTGCAGGTGTTCCAAAATAGGATTTACCTCCTTCTAGTGATTTGCTCACTCCACTTTGTGCAGATATTACAGCCTTTTCACCAATAGTAATTCCACTTGTAATACCTACTTGCCCCCAAATGGTTACATAATCTTCTATAACCACACAGCCTGCTATTCCAACTTGCGAAGCTATTAAGCAACGTTTGCCAATAACTGTGTCGTGTCCAACGTGTACTTGGTTATCTAGTTTTGAACCTTCTTTTATAGTAGTTGCAGACGTAACTCCTTTATCTATTGTGCAAAGTGAACCTAGATCCACATTGTCTTCTAAAATTACATTTCCACCACTTAGAAGCTTATCAAACTTTTCAGGTCGATTTTTATAATAAAATGCATCACTCCCTAATACTGTTCCTGCATGAATGGTAACGTTATTTCCTATAACTGTTCCATCGTAAATACAAACATTGGAATGGATTAGGCAGTTTTTACCTATTTTAACGTTATTACCGATAAATACATTGGGCTGAATTATTGTGTTTTCGCCAATTTCGGCAGAAGTAGCTATTGCTTGATTTGCACTTTGGAATGGCCTAAAATGTTGTGTAAGCTTGTTAAAGTCACGAAAAGGATCATCTGAAATCAACAAGGCTTTTCCTTCAGGACAATCAACTTTTTTATTGATTAAAACCACTGTTGCTAGAGACTCTAAGGCTTTATCGTAATACTTTGGATGATCCACAAACACGATATCTCCAGGTTCAACAACATGGATTTCATTCATTCCCAATACGGGGAAATCATCTTCCCCCACATAGTCTGAACCTATTAAAGCAGCAACTTTTTTTAAAGTTTGGGGAACAGGAAATTTCATATAGCATGTTGATTTAGAGAGGATTAAAACGAGCTAATTATAAATAGTTGATTTTGATTATTCTTTTACTCGTTCTTGATACTGTCCTTTATCTGTATCTATACGTATTTTATCTCCTTCATTGATAAAAAGAGGAACGTTGATTTCCGCTCCCGTTTCAACGGTTGCAGGTTTTGTAGCATTTGTTGCAGTATTTCCTCTAACTCCTGGTTCGGTTGCTGTAACCTCAAGAATTACGTGCGCTGGCATTTCAACAGAAAGCGGCATACCGTCTTCAGAATTAATCAAGATACTTACCACTTCGCCTTCTTTCATCAACTCAGGTGTGTCTAAAATAGCCTTCATCAATTGAATTTGAGAATAATCTTCTGTATGCATGAAGTGATACATATCTCCTTCATTATATAAAAATTGAAACTTGTGTGTTTCTACACGAACGTCTTCAATTTTATGTCCTGCAGCAAAAGTATTGTCTACTACTTTTCCTGTTGTTACACTTTTTAATTTAGTTCGAACAAAAGCCGGTCCCTTACCTGGTTTTACGTGAAGGAACTCAATTACTTTATATATATCATTATTATATCGAATACACAATCCTTTTCTTATATCTGATGAAGTGGCCATTTTATATTAAATGTTAGATGTTAGACTTAAAAATTATTAAACTTAATTAGAGTTGAAATACCCTTTCATGATACCTCTTTTCGAGTTTTTAATAAACTGGAGGATTTCATCTCGCTCGGGTGTGGCTTCCATTTCAGCTTCAATAATTCCAGCCGCTTGCGAAGTGTTATAGTTTTTTTGGTATAGTAACCTGTATATACTTTGAATTTCTGTAATTTTTTCTGAAGAAAATCCTCTTCTACGAAGGCCTATAGAATTAATCCCTACATAGCTTAAAGGTTCACGAGCAGCTTTTACAAAAGGCGGCACGTCTTTTCTCACCAAAGATCCACCTGTAACAAAAGCATGGTTGCCTATCATACAGAATTGATGAACAGCTGTCATTCCAGCCAAAGTTACATGATCACCCACCGTAACGTGTCCAGCAAGCGTGCTACTATTGCTAAAAATACAACTATCTCCAACCACACAATCGTGAGCTATGTGACAATATGCCATGATCCAACAGTTTTTACCTACAACAGTTTTTCCTCTGTCTACGGTTCCTCTGTTGATAGTAACAAATTCTCTAATTGTGGTTCCGTCACCTATTTCAACTGTAGTGTCTTCGTCTTTAAATTTAAGGTCTTGTGGAATAGCAGATATTACAGCTCCTGGAAAAATATTGCAATTTTTACCAATGCGTGCGCCTTCCATTATGGTTACATTACTACCAATCCATGTTCCTTCACCTATCACAACGTTGTTGTGTATAGTTGTGAATGGTTCAATTACAACATTCTTGGCTATTTTTGCGCCCGGATGGACGTAAGCAAGTGGTTGGTTCATTTTTTCTTATTATTTTTTATAATAAAGCTTTGTACAGATCCACTTTTCATAAAATAAATCATATTAAGCACAGAGTTTGTTTATAAATTTTTTGTTTTTACCATTTGTGCCATCAACTCGGCTTCGGTGACCAATTTATCATTGGCATATGCTTTTCCACTCATGTGTACTATTCCACGGCGGATTGGCGACATTAATTCTAATTTAAAGATTAATGTATCTCCTGGATTAACTTGTTGTTTAAACTTCACGTTATTTATTTTCATAAAAAAGGTGAGGTAGTTTTCTGGGTCAGGAACCGTGCTTAAAGCTAAAATCCCTCCTGTTTGAGCCATTGCTTCAACAATTAAAACACCTGGCATAACTGGCGCTCCCGGAAAGTGACCAACGAAGAATGGTTCATTCATTGTCACATTCTTCAGACCTACAACCGACGTATCGGTCATTTCCATAATCTTATCTACTAATAAGAAAGGAGGTCTATGTGGCAACATAGCCATAATTTCATTCACGTCCTTTACAGGGGTTTTACTAAGGTCAAATTTCGGTATTTTATTCCGGCTTTCTATTCTAATTATTCTCGATAGTTTTTTAGCAAACTGCGTATTTATATGATGACCTGGTTTATTGGCTATAACCTTCCCTCTAATTCTACAACCAATGAGAGCTAAATCTCCCATTACATCAAGTAGTTTATGTCTTGCAGCTTCATTAGGGTAATGAAGTGTAAGGTTATCTAGAATTCCATTTGGTTTAACTGAAATATCATCTTTTCCAAATGCTGTTCTAAGTTTCTTCATTGTATTTGCTGAGAGCTCTTTATCTACATAAACAATAGCATTATTTAAATCGCCTCCTTTGATTAAACCATGCTCGAGCAACATCTCAATTTCATGTAGAAAACTGAAAGTTCTAGCATTAGCTATTTCCTCTTTAAAGTCGGATAATTTATTTAACGTAGCGTTTTGAGTACCTAAAACTTTTGTTCCAAAGTCAACCATAGTTGTAACTTGATACTCATCTGAAGGCATAACTATTATTTCGCTTCCTGTTTCTTCATCCATAAAGGAAACTACTTCCTTTACAACATATTCTTTACGAAAAGCGTCTTGCTCTACAATTCCTGCTTTTTCAATAGCTTCTACAAAGAATTTTGCAGATCCATCCATGATAGGTGGTTCAGAAGCATTGAGTTCTATAAGGCAGTTATCAACTTCTAGACCTACCAATGCAGCTAGCACATGTTCGCAAGTCTGAATTTTAACTCCTAGTTTTTCTAGATTGGTACCACGTTGTGTGTTTACCACAAAATTGGCATCGGCCTCGATAACTGGTTGACCTTCTAAATCTGTTCTTACAAATTTATATCCATGATCTACAGGAGCAGGTTTAAAAGTTACCTTTACCTCCTTACCGGTGTGTAATCCCACTCCCGGAAGGGACACCTCTTTTGCAAGAGTGCGTTGTTTTTCCAAACTTTCAATCATTTTCAATCTTTTTTTCAATGACATTCAATCTTTCTACAATCTTAGGAAGATTTTTAAAATAAACATAACTCTTATTAAAGTCGCTATAACTCAAAGATGGGGAGCCTTGTAGAGTTTCATTGTCTTTTACATTTCTACCTACTCCACTTTGGGCTTGGACTTTTACATTATCTCCAATAGTGATATGACCTGCAATTCCAACTTGCCCGCCTATCATACAGTTTTTCCCAATTTTAGTTGATCCAGCAACACCTGTTTGGGCAGCAATTACAGTATTTTCACCAATAATTACGTTGTGAGCGATTTGAATTTGATTATCCAACTTCACTCCCTTCTTTATTATTGTTGAACCAAGTGTTGCTCTATCAATGGTAGTTCCAGGACCAATATCTACATTGTCCTCAATAATCACATTACCTGTTTGAGGAACTTTGCTGTATTCTCCTTTTTCATTTGGCGTAAAACCAAATCCATCTGCTCCTATTACTACTCCACTATTGATTACACATGACTTTCCAACTATTGTTTCAGAATATAGTTTAGCTCCTGTAAACAAAACGGTATTGTCACCAATTTTCACATTGTTTCCCACATATACATTAGGGTAAATTTTCACATTATCCCCTATTTGTACGTTTTCACCTAAATATGAAAAAGCGCCAAGATACAAGTTTTCTCCGTATGTAACATTTTTTGAAATAAAGGCAGGCTCTTCTATTCCTGTTTTATTCATTTTAACCTGATTATAGAATTCTAGAAGCTGCGAAAATGCTGTGTAGGCATTTTCCACTCTAATAAGTGTAGTTTCTATAGGGTGCTCCGGAGTAAAGTCGTGGTTAACAATAGTAATAGAAGATTTAGTTGTATAGATATATTGGGTATACTTTGGATTTGCTAAAAAAGTAAGACTACCTACCTCACCTTCTTCAATTTTGGCAAGCGTATGGACCTGAACATCTTCATCTCCATCTACTGTACCGTTAAGTATTCCCGCTATTTGTGCTGCTGTAAACTTCATTTCTGTCTATAACTTTTTGTGAACATGTGAACCAAAAAGAATCAGCCGCAAGTTACTGTTCTTATTATATATTAGGTACAGGTCGTGAGTTTTCATTCTTGCAAAAATAGAAAAAAAGCGTATAGTCCCTATACCTATCTATTGTTTTTTGGATAACACATATAGTATTTGACAACAGATTTTGAAAGGGCTTCAAGGTTTAATTGATCGCTTGCCTTCGCTACATCAACTATTTTACCATTTCGCCTTAGCAAGTTAATCGTATCTTTCTGCATACTGTATGCTTGGTTTTCAAGCTTTCCTGTAAACACAAAATATGATGCATCCTCCTCCGAAATCTGGTGTTTCTCACTCACTTGTTTTAATTTTTCATCAATTTTCTTCCATGGAAAAGTTTTTGATTTTACTTTAATTTTTAAAAGATCTCTATTTAAAAGCATATCACAAAGATTTCTCAACACAAAATCTTCATTATCAATCCACTGCTTCATTGCCGAAACTATATCACTATCATCTAACTTTGAAAATATATTAAGCACATCTACTGTGAAATTCTCTTTTCCTATCTGATTGTATAGAAAATATTTCAATGGCTCACTTGCAGGAAGCTCAACTCCTTGCGCAATGAGATACTTGGCTCTTTTTAAAACTCTAACCATAAGCTGCTCTGCAACAACTCCAGTTTTGTGTAAATACACTTGCCAATACATCAATCTCCGAGCAACAAGAAAATTTTCTACCGAATAGATTCCCTTTTCCTCTACAACTAAATGGTCGTTTTTGACATTCAGCATAGCTATCAATCGTTGTGAATTTACAGTGCCTTCAGAAACTCCAGTATAAAAACTATCTCTTTTTAAATAATCCAAACGATCCATATCTAGTTGCCCTGAAACCAACTGATGAAAGAACTTTCGTGAGTATTCTCCTTTAAAAATTTTAATTGCAAGTGTTAGCTTCTGGTCAAACTCCTTGTTCAACGATTCCATGAATTGATAAGAAATATATTCATGAGAAACGCCTTCAACAATGCTGTTTTCCATAGCGTGAGAAAATGGGCCGTGACCTATATCATGTAAAAGTATAGCAACATAAAGGGCTTCCTCTTCACTTTTAGAAATGTTTATCTTTTTAGACTGTAGAACTTGAACCGCTTTTTGCATCAAGAACATGGCTCCTAAAGCATGGTGGAAACGAGTGTGATGTGCACCAGGGTAAACAATGTACGAAAACCCCATTTGTGAAACACGACGCAGTCTTTGGAAATATTTATGTTCAATCAACTCAAATACTAAAACACTAGGAATAGTAATAAATCCATAGATTGGATCGTTGATTATCTTAAGCTTTGATAAGGTTTTCAAACTTTAACTTTAAATTAATACGTGTAAGGGGCTTTTGATAGATTTCGGGGCTATTTTTGATACAAATACTTCAATATTATTACAGAATCGTTCTGTTAAACGAATTGATACAATTCCAAAGCTACAATGCAATGGAATTTCTAAATACAAATATACATATATGAGCAACATAAAAGTACTATGGGTGGATGATGAAATTGACTTACTTAAACCACATGTTATATTTCTTGAAAAAAAGAATTATGATGTAACTACTGCCAAAAGTGGTTCAGAGGCTTTAGAGATAATTAAAACCACCAATTTTGACATTGTTTTTTTAGATGAAAACATGCCTGGATTATCTGGATTGGAAACCCTGTCTGAAATCAAGGAACGTCAAGCTTCACTTCCTGTTGTAATGATTACAAAAAGTGAGGAAGAGTATATTATGGAGGAAGCCATTGGCGCTAAAATTGCCGATTATTTAATTAAACCCGTCAATCCAAATCAAATTCTCCTCAGTCTAAAAAAGAACTTAGACCACAGTCGTTTGATATCTGAAAAGACAACTTCAAACTACCAGCAAGAATTTCGAAAAATTTCGATGGATCTTTCAATGGTAAACAGCTTTGATGAGTGGAAGGATTTATATCAAAAGCTAATTTACTGGGAATTAGAGTTAGAGAACATCGAAGATACAGGAATGGCTGAGATTTTAGAATCACAAAAAGCCGAAGCAAATAATCAATTTTGCCGTTTTATCGACAAAAATTATCCAGCGTGGTTTAAAGACCCGTCTGAAGCTCCAACGATGAGTCACACTTTATTTAAGGAAAAAATTCAACCAGAAATTCAGCAAGGGACTCCTACTCTACTTGTTGTTATAGACAACCTCAGACTCGATCAATGGAAAGCATTTGAATCTTACGTAGCTAATTTATATAAGAAAACTTCTGACGAACTGTTTTGCAGCATTTTACCAACTGCAACTCAATATGCTCGAAACGCTATTTTTTCTGGGTTAATGCCAAGCGACATGGAAAAACTACATCCAGATTTATGGCTAAATGATACCGATGAAGGTGGAAAAAACATGAAGGAGGAGGAGTTTTTAACAGCACAATTAAAGAGGCTTCAGCTCAACCTTAATTGGAGTTACCACAAAATATCGAGTCTTAAACAAGGAAAAAGATTAGTTGAAAACTTCAGGTCTCATAAAGATGAAGATCTTACCGTCGTTGTCTACAACTTTGTTGATATGCTTTCGCACTCTAAAACAGAAATGGAAGTTATAAAAGAATTGGCTTCAACTGACAAATCCTACAGGTCTCTAACCCAAAGTTGGTTTAGAAACTCGCCTTTAATGGAGATCATTCAGCAAGCAGCGCGAATGGGGTTTAAGTTAATTATCACAACCGATCACGGAACAATTAATGTTAAAAACCCTTCAAAAGTTATTGGTGACAAAAACACTAGTTTAAACTTAAGGTATAAAACCGGCAGGAGTTTAACCTATGAAGACAAAGAAGTGTTGGCTGCAAAAGATCCTCAATCGATTAAGCTACCTAAAATAAACATGAGTAGTTCATTTATTTTTGCCAAGAACGACTATTTTTTTGCTTACCCGAACAATTATAACCACTATGTAAGTTATTACAGAAACACTTATCAACATGGAGGGGTTTCATTAGAAGAAATGATTATTCCGTTTAGTGTTTTTGTGCCAAAATAGTCATTAACCAACACTAAAAATTGTACTTTGCATTCAATTCTTAAAAAGAAAAACACACTTCATTTTTAATATGAAAATGACCTATACTCAAGAAGAATTAGCGAAAGCTGCCAATTATATTCTATCAAACTCAGAGTCGAAAGTAATTTTATTTTATGGCGAAATGGGAGTTGGAAAAACTACGCTAATTAAAGAAATATGTTTGCAGCTTGGTGCTACAGATATAGCTGCTAGCCCAACTTTTTCGATCGTAAATGAATATGAAGCTAAGGAAGATATTATCTATCACTTCGACTTTTATCGAATAAACGATCCCAACGAGGCTTTAGATTTAGGTTTTGAAGACTATGTTTACAGTGATGAATGGGTATTTATTGAATGGCCTGAAAAAATATCTCTTCTTCTTCCTGACGACGCTCAGAAGGTTGTGATTTCAAAAAACCAAGACGGAAGCCGAACACTTAAACTAACTTCAGAAGTTAGTTAAACGCACTGCGAAACCTACAATTAGCTTTGTGGT
>DATGMT010000043.1:0-3696 GCA_035307265.1 Aequorivita sp. | reverse complement strand
TTGAATTTTATCCAATTTCGCTTTTTGTATCGCATCTGCTTCGGTCAAAATTGTGTAGCGTTCAAAATCCTTTTCTAAGTCTTGAACTTGAATTTTCACACTCTCTAATTGTAATTTCAAAAGAGAATTATCCAATTCAATGAGGATTTGTCCTTTTTTCACTTCACTTCCTAAGTCAACTCTAACTGCATCAGTCTTTCCTTGGATATCGGCGTTTAATTTCACTTCACGATTCGCCATGAAATTTCCATCAATGGTTTGGCGTGTATCCAGGTTAGAAATCTTGGCTGTAATCACATCAACCTTGATGCTTTGATCTTTATCATAGTGAAAAACTATGGCTTCAGAATGTGCTTTATTTTTAGTGAGCTGAAATATGGTTATTCCGACAAGTCCGACGAGAACAACACTAGTAATTATCTTTTTCATGATTTCTATATTCAATTTATTTTATGAGGTTCCCAGATTCTTTTTTCAATTTCAAATCTGCTTTGAGGTATTCTATAATGGTCGCTAAATACTCCATTTGCGCTTTATTTAATTCATTTTCGACCATGATGACATCCGTTAAAGAAACCTCTCCTTCTTGATGGAGCAGAATCGTTTGGTCGTAAATTAATTGAGCCAATTTCAATTGTTCTTCCACAATTTCCATAGAGCGATAGGCATTGTCTTTCTCCTTTATTGCATTTTCTATATTGACTTCAGTTTGATCTTGGATTAATTCAAGTTGCAATGAAGTTGCATCAATCTCTAACTGCTTGTGCTGTATCTTTCTTTTGGTCACCATTCCATTAAATAGTGGCATAGACAATTGAATTCCTGCTAAACCTTTGGGATAAAAATTTAAGAATTGATTAGGCTCTCGGTCATATCCATATCCAGTTGTTCCATAAGATGCAAAAGCATTTAAGGAAGGTAAATACCTGGTTTTTTGAAGGGTATTGATTTGGGTATAAAGCAATACATTTCTTGCTTCTGCCAATTGAATTGAAAGAGAAGTTCCAGCTTCATAGTTTTCAATCTTTTTAAAATCTATCGTTTTCTCGATTTCAATAGATTCCGACAATGGTTTTCCCATTAAAAAATTCAGAAGATTCATTACGCGTTCATATTTCACAGCAGAAGATTCACGTTCTTTTTCCAATTGAAGCAACTTTAAACGTGCTCGATTCACATCTGTACCTGTTAATAATTCTTGTGATTGAAGTAACTCCACATTTTTCAGCAATTGTTTAGCATTAATGATGTTACTGTCTAAAAAATCTAAACTTTTCGCAATGATTTGTGCGTTATAGTACACGGAGGAAACTTCAAAATAGATTTCTTCTTTAGTTTTTAAATTTTGGATACGCGTCAATTCTGTTGCTGCTTTGGTGGTCTTGATGTTTCCATAGAGTTCGGGGTTATAAATCGGAATGGCTAAAGTTAAATCGGCATTGAGGTGATGTGGAACTCCAAATTGCGCTTCTTTGAATTGACCTTCAGGACCACCAAAAACACTCATTGGCATTAATTGATAGGGTAAATCCGTGAAATATTTATAATCTGCATTTAAATTTAGTTTAGGATTTCGATTGCCCTTAACTACATGTTCTTGTTGCAGACTCGATTCATACTCGAGACTGTTTATTCTTAAACGTTTATTGTGTACTTCTGCAGAATCAATACATTGCTGTAATGTCCAAACTTCTTGTGCTTGAATAAAACTTAAATTCAGAACGATGAGTATTGAAAACAACAGTTTGTGAGCGCTAACTAACTTCATTGTGTAAATTTTTTTTAACTATACAATATTACTTCCCGCTGATCATTTCAGAAGAAATCCCTTTTTTATTGGTGTATTCTGCTATTACTATTCCTACAATATGCAGCACAATAAATATCGGAAACCAATAGATTCCGAGTTTATGTACTGTTTCAATTGGATCTTTTAATTCAGGAAAAAACCCTTGTTTCAAAGAAACTCCAGTAACAATAGAAATAAGCGCAAAAGCATAAAAGAACAAATAAATGCTTCCCTGCAATCTTTCCTTCACAGGCAACTTTGTGCTGAAAGGATTGGGAAATTTAATTCCTTTAAATACCATGTAAATAATCCGAATCAAAAAAGTAAAAATCATTACATAGGCAAATATAATGTGCCACTCCCACATGGGTTCACGGATGGCTTTTGCAATAACAATCATTTCCTCTTCTCCGAGCACTTGAGTTTTACTACCAATAATAGAAGCCATGTGGTGTTTATTCATCCAGAACAACCGTAGAAAGCCAGTGATAAGTAGCATAGTCATCGCTACAGCAATTGTCCAGTGTAAAAACCTGTGGAGTGGAGTGAATTTTTGTTTTGATTCCATACCTATTTTTTTTCAATCATTTTTAAAATTCCATTGAGGACTTTCATTCCATCTTTTTCAACACTTGACTTATTCCCAGAAAGCTTCCATTTCATTACTGCCATTCTCATTCCACCTGTAATAATTGTGGTCATTGTTCCAGGCTTTATCAATGTGCTGTATTGATTTTTGCTTTGTCCTGTTTTGATGTTTTCGTGAACCACTTTATGCATGGAGTCAATAATTTCTGACACTTTATTACTCAAAGAATTATCAAAATGGAATATACTTTCAGCAAAAATCACACTAACAATTGCTGGTTTTTGTTCAAAAGTAACCAACTGTGAATTAAATATCTTTCTCAAACGATCCCCAGCCTTTTCATCTTTTTCAAAAGATAGTTGACTGATTCTTTCTTCCATTTCATTTTTAAAATAGACCAATAAACCCAAAAGAATTTCATTTTTCCCAGCAAAATGTCGGTAAAGTGCTGGCTCTGACAAATTAATATCCGCAGCTAAGGTCTTGATCGTTAGGTTCTGAATCCCATGCTTATCAATACGTTGCGTTGCCGCTTCCATAATTTCAATCTGTCTTGCTGTAAACTCCATATTAGTCAATTATTAAAACGCTGTTAGTTAGCATTCACTCACAAATGTAACGCAAATGTTTTAATTAGCAAATATTTTACAAAAAAAGATATTACTTAATATGGAATGCGCTTGTACAGAATCTAAAAAATGAAGTGATGCATCACATCCCTCTCTCTTCAGTTATAAGCTGATAACTACACTAAACAAAAAAAGTTTACCCGAAGCACTACTTATAGAGCTATCGAATAAACTTTTCGTCTTGGAACAATTCTTTTAAACCTACTTGAAGTAAGTATGATACATTTCATAAGAAGCTAATAGTTCATCAACTATGTGACTTGCTTCTTGAACATTGTCAGCATTCTTCAATGCATTTGTTAACTCCAAATGAGGGTGTAACCATTTGTGTAATTCGTCATGACTAACACCATCCATTGTACAGCTAGAAATCAATTGACTATTTTGTCCTGCTAAATTTTCGGCTAAACTTAAATAATCTTCATCACCACTTTCTGCGTATTCTTTAACAAATGCTTCTCCAGCACCAACGAAAGGTTTCATTTCCTCATTAACCACCCATCTTTCACCATCATTCAATGTGATTGCTTCTCCATCATCGTGAGAATGTGCGTGATCTTCTCCGTCGTGATCATGATCATGGTCATGGTCATGGTTATCAACCACTTCTTCTGTTTCTGTTTCAGCTACAGCTTCTGTTGTATTATCACAACTCGTCAAAAAGCCTAAGCTAAAAATCCCTAATGTTA
>DATGMT010000042.1:0-6683 GCA_035307265.1 Aequorivita sp. | reverse complement strand
TTTCATTGGGTTTTTCGCTATATTTGTTTGTTACTCAAATTATTGAAAACCATACAAAATTATATATGAGCGAAGAACAGAAAAAAGCTAGTTACGGTGCCGACCAGATTCAGGCATTGGAAGGAATGGAGCACGTGCGTATGCGCCCCTCTATGTATATTGGCGATATTGGTGTGCGTGGATTGCATCACCTGGTTTATGAAGTGGTGGATAACTCCATTGATGAGGCCATGGCCAATCATTGTGACACAATCGAAGTGTGGATTAATGAAGATAATTCTATATCAGTAAAAGATAATGGTCGTGGAATTCCAGTAGATATCCATAAAAAAGAAGGAGTCTCTGCCCTTGAAGTGGTGATGACCAAAATTGGTGCTGGAGGTAAATTCGATAAAGATTCCTATAAAGTTTCGGGAGGTCTCCACGGTGTTGGAGTTTCAGTAGTGAATGCACTTTCTGAAAAACTTACCGCAACCGTTTATCGTGATGGAAAAATCTGGCAGCAAGAATATGAAAGAGGAAAGGCTATTCACCCCGTTAAGACTATAGGAGAAAGCGAAGATAGAGGGACGAAGGTTACCTTTAAACCAGATTCAGATATCTTTCAAAACGTTGAATATAATTACGATACCTTAGCTAGTCGTCTTAGAGAGTTGTCTTTCTTGAATAAAGGACTAGCAATCTATCTAACTGATAAAAGAAACAAGGACGAAAAAGGTGAATTTATTTCTGAAAAATTCTTTAGTGAAGAAGGATTAAAAGAATATATCCGCTTTTTAGATGGAAATCGGGAACCAATTATTGCTCAAGTGATTTCTATCGAAGGGGAAAAGAATGATATCCCTGTTGAAGTAGCAATGGTCTACAACACTTCATTTAATGAAAACCTACATTCCTACGTTAACAATATTAACACCCATGAAGGTGGAACTCACCTTTCTGGATTTAGAGCAGGTCTAACAAGAACTCTAAAGAAGTATGCTGATGCTTCAGGAATGTTAGATAAACTGAAATTTGATATTGCTGGAGATGACTTCCGTGAAGGATTAACAGCCATTATTTCAGTAAAAGTTCAAGAACCTCAATTCGAAGGACAGACAAAAACAAAACTTGGAAACCGCGAGGTGACTGCAGCAGTTAGTCAAGCTGTTTCTGAAATGCTTGAAAATTATTTAGAAGAGCATCCAAACGATGCTAAAATAATCGTTCAGAAAGTAATTCTTGCTGCACAAGCACGCCATGCTGCACGTAAAGCTCGTGAGTTAGTTCAAAGAAAAACAGTGATGAGTGGTGGTGGTCTTCCAGGAAAACTATCTGACTGCTCCGAACAAGATCCTGCAAAATGCGAAGTCTTCCTAGTGGAGGGTGATTCTGCAGGTGGAACTGCAAAACAAGGTCGAGATAGAACCTTTCAAGCAATCCTTCCTTTGCGAGGTAAAATTCTAAACGTTGAAAAAGCCATGCACCACAGGGTTTTTGAAAACGAAGAAATTAGAAATATTTATACCGCACTCGGGGTAACAATTGGAACTGAAGAAGATAGTAAAGCACTTAACTTAGAGAAGCTACGTTACCATAAAGTTGTAATTATGTGTGATGCCGACGTCGATGGTAGTCACATTGCTACTTTAATTCTAACATTCTTCTATAGATACATGAAAGAACTAGTTGAAGCAGGATGTGTCTATATTGCTACTCCACCATTATACTTGTTGAAAAAAGGTTCTAAGAAAGAATATGCTTGGAGCGATAAGGAACGAGATGAACTTAACTTAGAGATGGGTGGAAGTGCGTCTATTCAACGATATAAGGGTCTTGGGGAGATGAACGCAGAACAACTGTGGGACACAACTATGAACCCTAAATATAGAACCTTACGTCAAGTGAGGATTGATAATGGCGCAGAAGCAGATCGCATATTCTCAATGTTAATGGGCGATGAGGTTCCGCCTCGTCGTGAGTTTATTGAAAAGAATGCGGTTTATGCAAATATTGATGCGTAAGAAAATTTAAGATTTGAGCGGTTAGTTAGAAAAAGGTTCTAAATTTTAAATCACTTAATTATGAGACAATTATTTTTAGTTTTTCTATTACTGATTAGTTCAGTGTCTGTAGCTCAGGAAAATCTTGAAGATCTTCTAGCAGCTGGTATTGAAGACGCCCAAAAGTTTGCTGCAGCATATATTTCTCCAGCTACCGAAGGAATGATCTTTAATAATGCAAACGGATGGATCCAAAGTGCTGAGGTGAAGTCGACTCTAAAATTCGACATTTCAATTGTTGGAAATGCAACCTTTGTGAAGGATAAACATAAAAACTTCACCCTGAATACTGCAGACTATAACAATCTCCACTTCCGAGATGGAAGCACTTCAAAGGAAGTAGCAACTGGCTTTGGAGAAAATAATCCAGACGTGATGGTTTATGCTATAGTCAAGGACGGAAACACTACTGAAGAGGTGGAGTTTAAGCTACCTCAAGGACTAGCCTCTGTAAACGTAAATATAATGCCAACCGCTTTTTTGCAAGGTAGATTGGGATTGTTCAAAGGAACAGAGCTTAAAGTGCGCTACTTTCCAAAGGTGAAACAAGAAGACGTTAAAATTGGTCTTTTTGGATTAGGGCTTCAACATGAATTTACCAATTGGTTACCTGCAGAAAAACTATTCCCTGTTGCTATTTCCGGATTCATAGCCTACAATAGTGTAACTGGAAGCTATGACTTCACAAGTAGTGAAATTATTACTGGAAATAACCAACGTTTTGAACTTAAACAAAGCTCTTGGCTGTTCCAACTTCAAGCATCTACAAAGTTTCCTGTACTTAATTTCTACGGAGGATTAGGTTATGTAACTGGAACTTCAGATTTTGATATATTAGGAAATTATCGCGTTAAAGATGGAGTTCCACTTTTAGAGAACACAAATGAATTTAAGGACCCTTTCAGTGTGAAAAACAAAGTTTCTGGAGTGCGGGGTACGATTGGAGCTAACCTAAGATTAGGTTTCTTTGGTCTACATGCCGACTATAATATAGGAGAGTTTAACAACGCTTCTGTTGGTTTGCATTTCGGGATCTAATAACTGAAATCACATTGTTTTTTATAAAGGATAGCAAATATATTTTGACTATCCTTTTTTAATGTTTAAAGTTTTCTCAATTTAAAGCCGTTCGCTTCAATAGTTTAGGGAGTAATTAGTACTTTTGCATCATCCTTAAAGAGAGTCAGTATTTTTCAATATTTCTTCCATATATTGATTGAATCTTTCAAGGTGTATTCGATTAGAATTTTAAACATTTTTAAATAATATAACACATATAAATATGAAAGTAACAGTTGTAGGTGCAGGAGCAGTTGGAGCAAGTTGTGCTGAGTACATTGCTATTAAAGATTTCGCTAGCGAAGTTGTTTTGTTGGACATCAAAGAAGGATTTGCTGAAGGTAAAGCAATGGATCTTATGCAAACTGCTTCTTTAAATGGGTTTGACACAAAAATTACTGGCGTTACTAATGACTACTCTAAAACAGCTAACAGTGATGTTTGTGTAATTACTAGCGGTATTCCAAGAAAACCTGGAATGACACGTGAAGAATTAATCGGTATTAACGCAGGAATCGTTAAAGAAGTTTCTTCTAACCTTGAAAAACACTCTCCAAATACAATCATTATTGTAGTAAGTAACCCTATGGATACTATGGCTTACTTAGTTCATAAAACTTCTGGTTTACCAAAAAACAGAGTTATTGGAATGGGTGGAGCATTAGACAGTGCACGTTTCAAATATCGTTTAGCAGAAGCTTTAGAAGCTCCTATTAGCGATATCGATGGAATGGTGATTGGTGGTCATAGTGATACAGGAATGGTGCCATTGACAAGATTAGCTACTAGAAATAGTGTTCCTGTATCAGAATTCATTTCTGAAGAAAGATTGAATCAGGTTAAAGAAGATACTAAAGTTGGTGGAGCTACACTAACAAAATTGTTAGGAACTTCTGCTTGGTACGCTCCTGGAGCTGCCGTATCTGCAATGGTTCAAGCAATTGCGTGTGACCAAAAGAAAATGTTCCCTTGTTCAGCATTGCTAAAAGGCGAATATGGAATGAATGATATTTCTATAGGGGTTCCAGTAATCTTGGGTAGAAATGGAATCGAAAAAATTGTTGAAATTGAACTGTCTGATGCAGAGCGTACTCATATCACTGAAAGCGCAGAAGCAGTTAGAAAAACTAATGGCTTATTAGAGCTTTAATCTAACAGTCGATTGGTTGGCTCGAGCTTAGTTCGAGATCTCAATAATCAACTTCTTAAATAGAAAAAACCTCACAAAACTCTTATGAGTTTGTGAGGTTTTTTTAATGACTACCCTAAAGTGGAGTGTGTTTTATCCACATTTAGAAGATCCGCAATTCTTGCAGGTCAAACATCCTTCTTGGTAAATAAGTGAAGTGCTATTACAGTTTTCACATTTCTGCTTTTTAGCCTCTGTGCCGTCGGCAACGTAACGCTTAAGAGCACGAGCTACACCATTTTTCCATGTGTTGATGCTTTCGCTGTCTAATTGAAGACTGTTAATTAAATCTACAGCTTTTTCAATGGGCATCCCATGTCGAAGGGTGCTTGAAATTAACTTAGCATAGTTCCAAAATTCTGGGTTAAACTTATGAGAAAGACCTTCAATAGTGGTTTTGTATCCTCTTTTGTTTTTGTATTGGAAGTCATATCGAGAGCTGCCATCTTCATTTCGATTCTTGATTATAACTCCTTCGTTAACCCATCGAGGAATGAGTATTCCATCTTCGTCATCAGATAATCCTGTGAAAATCTCATAAGGCTTACCGTCAATCAATCCAATAAAAGCAATCCATTTGTCTTTGCTGTTTTGAAAGCGTACTACGTCGGCATCTAGAACGTCTGGACGCTTTGTTGGGAAAGGCGTAAGTGTTTCCTGATCTTCTTCTTTCTCTTCATTTGAAATCAAAACACCCGAGCGAGATCCGTCGCGATAAACAGTAACTCCTTTACATCCTGCTTGCCACGCTTCCATATATAATTTGTCTACTAATTCTTCAGTAGCATCGTTAGGAAGGTTTATAGTTACTGAAATAGAGTGATCTACCCATTTTTGAACCGCACCTTGCATTCGCACTTTGCTAAGCCAATCTACATCATTAGAAGTGGCTTTGTAGTAAGGTGATTTTTTTACAATTTTATTTAACTCCTCTTGAGAATAGTTTTTGTCGGTTGCAATTCCGTTTATCTCCATCCATTCTTTAAATCGATGGTGGAAAACTACATATTCCTCCCAACTGTCGCCTACTTCATCCACAAAATCTACGCGAACATCCTTGTCGTTAGGATTAACCTTTCTTCTTCTCTTATAAACTGGAAGGAAAACAGGTTCTATACCAGAAGTGGTTTGAGTCATTAAACTTGTTGTTCCAGTAGGAGCAATAGTTAGAAGTGCAATATTTCTTCGACCGTACTCGAGCATGTCGTAATACAGTTCTTCATCTGCTTCTTTTAAACGAAGAATAAACGGATTGTTCTTCTCGCGTTCAGAATCAAATATTTTAAATGCGCCTCTTTCTTTAGCAGTGTTCACAGATGCACGATAGGCTTCAATTGCTAATGTTTTGTGGATTTGCACAGAAAAATCAATCCCTTCTTCGCTTCCGTATTTTATTCCTAAAGCTGCAAGCATGTCGCCCTCAGCAGTAATTCCTATTCCTGTTCTTCTGCCTTCTTCCGCTTTTCTTTGAATGTTTAACCAAAGGTTTTTCTCAACAGCTTTTATTTCATCAGACTGAGGATCGGCATCAATTTTTGCTAAGATAGCATCGATTTTTTCAAGCTCTAAATCAATGATATCGTCCATTATTCTTTGTGCAATATTTAGATGCTTTTTGAATAATTCAAAATTAAATGAAGCGTTCTTAGTGAAAGGGTCTTCTACGTAAGAAAATAAATTGATAGCAAGGAGTCTACACGAATCGTATGGGCAAAGTGGAATTTCTCCACATGGGTTGGTCGAAACGGTTTTATATCCTAAATCTGAATAGCAGTCTGGAACCGACTCCTTTATAATAGTATCCCAGAAAAGAATTCCAGGTTCAGCAGATTTCCATGCATTATGTACAATTTTCTTCCATAATTTTCCTGCATTAATCTCTTGAGTAAATTTCGGGTTGTCGCTAAAGATTGGATACTTCTGAGTATATGCTTTTTCATCTTTAACGGCCTGCATAAAAGCATCATCGATTCTAACTGAAACATTGGCGCCAGTAACCTTGCCTTGTGCCATTTTAGCGTTGATGAAGTCTTCAGAGTCTGGATGGTTGATAGAAACCGAAAGCATCAAAGCCCCGCGTCTACCGTCTTGTGCAACTTCTCGAGTAGAATTTGAATAACGCTCCATAAAGGGAACTACTCCCGTTGAAGTTAGTGCAGAGTTTTTAACTGGTGATCCTTTTGGGCGTATGTGTGAAAGATCATGACCAACACCACCTCGTCGCTTCATTAGTTGTACTTGTTCTTGATCAATTTTCATGATCCCGCCATAGGAATCAGAATCTCCATCGTTTCCAATTACAAAACAGTTGGAAAGTGAAGCAATTTGATAGGGGTTTCCAATACCAGCCATTGGACTTCCTTGAGGAACTATATATTTAAAATCCTTAATAG
>DATGMT010000041.1:0-3234 GCA_035307265.1 Aequorivita sp. | reverse complement strand
AGAAGAAGAAAACTCAACACCATCTATACGGTTTATCCCAGTGTCTAAAAGTCCTTTCACTATATCTTCATATTTACTCACATCTCGAAGCTTCACCGATATAGCCTGATTAGCCGCAAACGAATATGTCTTGCTGTTGTAATCGTAGTTTTTAGTAAGATTCATATACTCGGTACGAACGTCTTTATCTGCGACATTCATTTTCTTTAAAAACTTCAAAACCTGACTCACAGTTGCGTCATTCTGTTCTTTTAGGTTTTTTGTATTCTCACCCGTATTCTCAACTCTAATATTGATGGTTACTTCATCGGGAGTTACGCGAACAATTCCCTCACCAGAAACATCTACAGTGGGCTGTGGCGTTAGTTGTTGTGCTGTCATAGTTGTAGTAGCTATTGCTAATATTAAAAAGGTCTTTATTGTTTTCATAGTGCTAATGTTGAATTAAATTGATTTCTAAATTAAATCTTACCGAGTTTATGCATCAAAAATAGAATAATTAATGGGATAGCCAATAGAACAACAATCCATAAACTTGTTTCAAAAAGGTAAGGAGCAAACAAAAGCGTGAGGGCATATCCACCAATAGCACCACCTATGTGGGCATCATGACCAATATTCCCCATTCTTTGTTTCATTCCGTATATAGAATACAACAAATATGCCATTCCAAAAAGCCAAGCAGGAATTGCTATGGGAATAAAGAAAAGATAAAGCCCCATATTTGGGTTAAATAGAATTGCTGAATAAAGCACTCCCATTACAGCTCCACTAGCACCAATAGCACTGTAGTGATATTCATCTTTATGAAAATAAAAAGACAAGAGGTTTCCTATCAACAAACTTGCTACGTATATAATGACAAAATAAGTTACTCCAACTTGACTTATCACCACATTTGCGAAGAAGAATAAGGTAAGCATGTTGAATAGTAGATGTGAAAAATCCGCATGCAGAAAAGCCGAACTAAACATTCGAATCTGCTCACCTCGACGAATACCACCTATATTGAATTTATACTTTTCAAAAAAAGATATATCATTGAACCCTTTCATAGAAATTATAACATTGGCAGCAATGATGATTATAGTAACGAGTTGAATGTCTTGCATAGAAAATTATTGTTTTAAATTAAGAGTGTTCTAGCACTTTCACTTGAATTCACATAGAAAACTGAATAGATATGTATGCTTCATATTCTTTGGTTTCCACGTTTTCATTAAAAATTTTAAAATTACGAATTCGTACACTCTATTTGGCCTAACAAGAGATAAAATTAATTAGTTTTGCTGACTCGATTTTATGCAACGATTAATCTATATAATTGTCTACCCCATTTTATGGCTAATTTCCATACTGCCACTGCAAATATTATACATAAAATCGACTGTCTTTTTCTTCTTAATCTACCATGTAATCGGGTATAGAAAAAAGGTTGTAAAAGATAACCTAGCCCTCGTATTTCCTGAAAAAACACAGAAAGAAAGAAACTACATTGCTCGTGAATTCTTTAAGCACTTTTGCGATATAATTGTCGAAACTATTAAGGTCTTCACCATTTCTGAAAAAGAAATTAGAAAGCGTTTTGTTGTCACCAATGCAGAGATGCTAGATGAATACTACAATAAAGATAGAAGTATTCTACTTATGGCTGGCCATTATAACAACTGGGAATGGACTGGAATCCTCAATAAACTAATGGACTTTGAAGCACACGCTGTTTACAAACCTTTAGCAAACAAGCAACTTGACGCTCTAGTTAAAAAAACAAGAGGACATTTTGGTGGCACTATAGTGAGCAATAAAAAAATAGTGAGCACTCTCTTTAGAAAATGGAGAAAAGGACAAAAAACCCTAACCTATATCCTCTCAGACCAAACGCCAAAACTAGGTTCTTTTAAATATCGAGATACTTTTTTAGGAATTGACGTCCCTATGTTTACTGGCACCGAAGAACTCGCTAAAAAACTCGACTTTTCGGTTCTTTATCTTAGGGTTGAAAAACAAAAGCGCGGCTATTATACCGCTACTTTTGTTCCATTAGTTGATTACCCGAAGGAATATAAAGACTTTGAAATCACTAGAATGTTTTTTGATACTTTGGAAAATCAAATTCATGAAAAACCTGAGTTCTATCTTTGGTCGCACAAACGTTGGAAGCACAGACTCAAAGATGAGTAGGCAACCACAATTCAGCAACTAATTTCTCCCTACAGAAGAAGTTTGAATATCCTTCTAATCCAAATATTAAATTCCGGCAATCTCTTTTATTTCTCTAATAATTCGATCTGCTAAAGTATCTGCTTCTTCTTGCGATTTAGCTTCGGTATAAATTCTAATAATAGGTTCGGTATTAGATTTTCTCAAGTGAACCCAATTTTCAGGGAAGTCAATTTTTACACCGTCAATAGTGTTTATGTCTTCATCTTTATATTTAGCTTCCATCGCTTTTAAAATAGCATCAACATCCAATTGTGGAGTTAATTCTATTTTCTTTTTGCTCATAAAATAGGAAGTGTATTGCTTTCTAAGTTCACTCACCGATATTTCTTGTTCAGCTAAAAAGCTTAAGAATAAAGCAATTCCAACCAAGCTATCTCTACCGTAGTGTAAATCTGGATAGATAATTCCTCCATTACCTTCGCCTCCAATAACAGCCTTAGTTTCCTTCATTTTCTCTACTACATTCACTTCTCCAACAGCACTTGCAGTGTAGGTACCTCCGTGTTTTTCGGTTATATCGCGTAGTGCTCTTGAAGACGACATATTGCTCACAGTACTTCCTGGAGTGTTTCGCAAAACGTAGTCGGCTACAGCAACAAGTGTGTATTCCTCACCAAACATATCGCCGTTTTCATCTACAAAAGCAAGCCTGTCAACGTCAGGATCTACAACAATTCCGAAGTCTGCTTGCTCATCTTTCACCATCTGCATTAAATCGCCTAAGTGTTCTTTCAAAGGCTCTGGATTGTGCGGAAAATGTCCGTTTGGCGTACAGTATAACTTTACAGGCTCTACTCCTAATGCTTCTAATAGCAACGGAACAGCAATTCCACCTGTGGAGTTTACACCGTCTACAACCACCTTAAACTTTTTCTTCTTAATTAAATCTGCTTTCACTAAAGGCAAATCGAGAATTTCATCAATATGCAAGTCGATATAAGCATCATTCTTATTGATTTCGCCTAAATCGTCAACCTCAGCAAACTCAATTTTTCCGTTTTCAGCTAAATC
>DATGMT010000040.1:0-20393 GCA_035307265.1 Aequorivita sp. | reverse complement strand
AACGCTATGTCAATATTAGATTCAAAAATCCCAAAAGGACCCTTAGCAGATAAGTGGACAAAACATAAAAACGAAGTAAATCTCGTTAACCCTGCCAATAAACGTAATATAGATATTATTGTAGTTGGAACTGGTCTCGCTGGAGGAAGTGCAGCAGCTACATTAGCTGAATTAGGCTACAACGTAAAAACTTTCTGCTACCAAGATTCTCCACGACGTGCTCACTCTATTGCAGCACAAGGAGGTATCAACGCAGCAAAAAACTATCAGGGCGATGGTGACTCAAACTACCGATTATTCTATGATACGGTAAAAGGAGGCGATTACCGCGCTCGTGAAGCAAACGTATATAGACTTGCTGAGGTGTCAGCAAACATCATAGACCAATGTGTTGCACAAGGAGTCCCTTTTGCTCGTGAGTACGGAGGGATGCTAGACAACCGTTCTTTCGGTGGAGTTTTAGTGTCTCGTACTTTCTATGCGAAAGGACAAACAGGACAACAACTCTTGTTGGGCGCATACTCAGCAATGAACAGACAAATTAATCGTGGTAAGATTATTCCTTACAACCGTCACGAAATGCTCGACTTAGTTATCGTAGACGGAAAAGCAAGAGGGATTATCGCACGAGATTTAATCACTGGTGAACTCGAAAGACATTCAGCTCACGCAGTAGTGATTGCATCTGGTGGCTACGGAAATGCTTTCTTCTTGTCGACTAACGCAATGGGAAGTAACGCAACCGCAGCTTGGAAAATTCACAAAAGAGGTGCTTTCTTCGCAAACCCTTGCTACACACAAATTCACCCAACTTGTATTCCTGTTTCAGGAGAACACCAAAGTAAACTAACTTTGATGTCTGAATCTTTAAGAAATGATGGTAGAATTTGGGTTCCAAAGAAAAAAGAAGACGCTGTCGCCATTCGTGAAGGAAAGAAAAAGCCAAAGGATCTCTCCGAAGACGAACGCGATTACTACCTAGAAAGAAGATATCCTTCGTTTGGTAACTTAGTGCCGCGCGACGTTGCATCTAGAGCAGCCAAAGAACGTTGTGATGCTGGTTTTGGTGTAAATAAAACAGGTCAAGCAGTATTCCTAGACTTTGCTTCGGCAATTGAACGCTACGGAAAAGAACAGGCCGCAATTCACGGAGACCATAACCCTTCTAAAGAAAAAATTACAGCACTAGGAAAACAGGTTATCGAAAATAAATACGGAAACCTTTTCCAAATGTACGAGAAAATCGTTGACGAGAACCCGTATGAAACACCAATGATGATCTATCCTGCAGTTCACTATACTATGGGGGGAATTTGGGTAGACTATAACCTAGAATCTACTATTCCTGGATGCTATGTTACAGGTGAAGCAAACTTCAGTGATCACGGAGCAAACCGTTTAGGAGCTTCAGCCTTGATGCAAGGTCTAGCGGATGGATACTTTGTATTGCCTTACACAATTGGTGAGTATTTATCAAAAGACATAAAAACAGGACCAATTCCAACAAATTCTAAAGAGTTCGACGAAGCTGAAAACCAAGTCCGCGAACAATTAGAGAAGCTGATCAACAACAAAGGATCTCACTCTGTAGACTATTACCACAAAAAACTTGGTCACATTATGTGGAATAAATGTGGAATGGCTCGTAATGCAAAAGATCTAGCATCTGCAATGACTGAGATTAGAGCTTTGCGTGAGGAGTTCTGGAAAGAAGTAAAAGTTCCTGGAGAATTGAATGAAATGAACGCCGAACTTGAAAAAGCAATGCGTGTTGCAGATTTCCTTGAATTAGGAGAATTGTTTGCGAAAGACGCACTACACAGAAATGAATCTTGTGGTGGTCACTTCCGCGAAGAATACCAAACCGACGAAGGAGAAGCTCTTCGCGACGACGAAAACTTTATGTATGTTGCCGCTTGGGAATACACTGGAGATCCTGCCACAGAAGTACTTCACAAAGAAGAATTGAAGTACGAGAATATTGAAGTTAAATCGAGATCATACAAATAGACTATGAAACTTACTTTAAAAATCTGGAGACAGAAAAATAACAAAGCAAAAGGAGAATTAAAAACATATCCTATTGACGGAATAGAAGGTGACATGTCTTTCTTAGAGATGCTCGACGTTCTAAATGAAGAATTAATTAATAAAGGTGAAGAGCCCGTGGTTTTCGATCATGACTGTCGTGAAGGAATTTGTGGTGCTTGCTCGTTACAAATTAATGGTGAGCCACATGGTCCAGATAGACAGGTTACAACTTGTCAGTTACACATGCGTAGCTTTAAAAATGGCGATACTATCGTAATTGAGCCATTCCGAGCTAATGCATTCCCTGTGATAAAAGATTTAGTAGTTGATAGAACTTCTTTTGAGAGAATTCAACAGGCAGGTGGTTATGTTTCTGTAAATACATCCGGAAATACAATAGACGCTAATGCTATTCCAGTAAACAAGAAAGATGCAGACGATTCATTTAATGCAGCGGCTTGTATTGGTTGTGGAGCTTGTGTTGCTGCTTGTAAGAATGCTAGTGCAATGCTATTTACTGCAGCCAAAGTAAGTCAGTTTGCATTGCTTCCACAAGGTAAAGTTGAAGCAACAGAGCGCGTATTAAACATGGTAGCTCAAATGGATAAAGAAGGCTTTGGAAACTGTACTAATACAGGAGCCTGTGAAATAGAATGCCCTAAAGGTATTTCACTAGAAAATATAGCGCGAATGAACCGCGAATATTTAAGCGCAAGCTTGAAAGATTAATAAAACTTCTAAAAACAAAATGCCTCTGAGTTTTCTCAGAGGCATTTTATTTTTCTATAGATGCTCCATAGATATCCAATAGATGCCCCATAGATATCTCTACTGTAAATTATAGATAACCTATAAAAAAGATCAATCGATTTAAGGATAGAAAGAAAATTACTATTAGGAGGCTGGTCTTGCTTAATAAATCAATTTTTAGCTCGAGATTCTTTAAATGCTTGTTATATTTATGCTGACTATATTTCATAAAAAAACCTCCACATTTCTGTGGAGGTTTTTAATTTTCTTGTAATATAATAAGTCTTATGCTTCTGCATTTGGAACTACAGATACATAGCTTTTGTTATCTCTCTTTTTGGTGAATTTTACAATTCCGTCAACTTTGGCGTGCAAAGTGTGGTCTTTTCCACCATATACATTCTCACCTGGGTGATGTGTATTTCCTCTTTGTCTAACGATGATGTTCCCTGCAGTAGCAGCCTGTCCTCCAAAAATCTTAACACCTAGGCGTTTCGATTCTGAATCACGACCGTTCTTGGAACTACCAACTCCTTTTTTATGAGCCATTTTCTTTCGGTTTTAAATATTATACTTCAGTGGGTTATTTTTCAATCCCACCATCTAATCTGTCTTGTAACTCTTTTAGCTCATCCCACTTACCATCAGCTGCTAATTTAGCTTGCTTTGGCCAAGTGTCTGTAACTAAATGTGCTAAGTTTGAACTTGCTTCAGAAAGAATCGTTGCAATAGCTTCTGGTTTTGCTTTTGCAATTTTAGCAAAAGTGTCCATTCCAGCAGCGACCATAGCTTCTGCAGCTTTTGGTCCAACACCTTCAATTTTCTTAAGATCATCAGCTTTAGCTGTCTTCTTAGTTTCAGCTTTTGCTTTAGGAGCAGCTTTTGCTTCCTTCTTTTTAGCAGGTGTAGCTCCTGAAGCTACAATGCTTTCAATTACGATTTCAGAAAGAGCCTGACGGTGACCGTTTTTCACGCGGTAACCTTTACGTCTTTTCTTCTTGAAAACAATAACTTTGTCACCTTTAAGGTGCTTTACGACTTTTGCTCCTACTAGAGCGCCGTTTATAGCCGGGGCGCCGATGGTAATATTGTCGTCGTCACCAATAAGAAGTACATTGTCAAAAGATACTGACTCTCCTTCTTCTACTGGCAAACGATTAACAAAAACCTTCTGGTCTTTTGCAACTTTAAGTTGCTGCCCTGCTATCTCTACAATTGCGTACATAGCGAATCGTTTATAAAATTAGTTAAACTTAGTTTGCCCTTACCCATTAAATAGTTTAATTGCAAACAGATTTGCGTAAGGGGATGCAAATATAAATCTAATAAACTAAACAGCAAAGCATATTTATTTAAAATTGAGCAATTCCATTTATAACCAATGCCTTGGAGGAAAAACTAACTACTATTGTTTAAGAGTTGTACATTAAAACATTATGTAGGATTTAAAATACACTAAATATTTAGAATAGTCTTAAAATCGTCATATTTCTTCGTATTTTTGCATCTTTAAAAATTAGAAGGTATTAAATTATAAACTAAAACAATGAAAAAAGTATTCCTTACATCTCTTTTTGCCTTTGCGGTCCTTATGGGAGCTCAGGCACAGCATGTGGATTATGAAGAATATGATTTAGACAATGGTCTTCACGTCATTCTTCATCAAGACAAAACAGCCCCTGTGGTTATCACTTCTGTGATGTATCATGTGGGTGCTAAAAATGAAACCCCTGGTAGATCAGGATTTGCTCACTTCTTTGAACATTTATTATTTGAAGGCACAAAGAATATCGAAAGAGGTAAGTGGTTTGAAATCGTTTCTTCAAATGGAGGAACAAACAATGCAAATACAACCGATGATCGTACATATTACTATGAGGTGTTCCCATCAAACAGCGTAGAGCTTGGATTATGGATGGAAAGTGAGAGAATGCTTCACCCAATTATTAACCAAATTGGTGTTGATACCCAAAACGAAGTAGTTAAAGAAGAAAAACGTCTTCGTGTTGATAATCAACCCTACGGAAATCTTTTGAAGGCTGTAAAAGAAAATCTATTTAAAAAACACCCATACCGTTGGACTACTATTGGTGAAATGGAAGATTTAGATGCTGCAACCTTAGATGAGTTTATAGAATTCTATAAGAAATTCTACGGACCAAATAATGCAACATTAGTGGTGGCAGGAGACATTAATATCCCTGAGGTTAAAACAATGATTAAAAACTACTTCGGATCTATCCCTAGAGGTCAAGAAGTTGTTCAACCAAATATCAAGGAAGACCCAATTACAGAGCAGATCAATGCTAAATGGTACGATCCGAACATTCAACTTCCTATGATTGTTCATGCATACCGTACTCCTTCTATGAAAGAGCGCGATGCTTATGTGTTGGATATGATTTCAACTCTTTTGAGTGATGGAAAAAGCTCCCGTTTATACAAAAAACTTGTTGATGATGAGAAAATTGCGTTACAAGTTGCAGCAATTAACTTTAGCCAAGAAGACTATGGAAGCTATATTACTTTAGCACTCCCAATGAACAATACTCCGCTAGAAACTCTAACTCAGAAAATGGATGAGGAAATTATTAAACTTCAAACTGAACTTATTTCTGAGCGTGAGTTTGAAAAACTTCAAAATATATACAGAAACAACTTTGTAACTTCTAATGCTACTGTTGCAGGAATTGCAAACTCTTTGGCTGATTACTATACATTTTATAATGACACTAGCTTAATTAATAAAGAGCTAGAGATCTACAGTAAAATTACACGTGAGGAAATTCGTGAAGTTGCTAAAAAATACTTGAACCCTAACCAACGACTGCGCTTGGAATATTTGCCAAAAAACGATCAATAATCAAAAAAGAATCATTTTAAAATGAAAAAATATATATACCTATTTATTGCAAGTATGTTCATTACGACTCTTGCAACTGCACAAATAGACCGAAGCAAACAGCCTATTCCAGGTCCAGCTCCAATAGTTAACTTAGCTGAGCCTATTACTTTCAAATTGGATAATGGACTGACTGTTCTTGTTGTTGAAAATCATAAGTTACCGGCTGTTAGAGCTCAACTTTTAATAGATAACCCAATCCATGCATCTGGCGATAAAGCTGGAGTAGAAGGAATATTCTCTGCAATGATGGGGAATGGTACAACCAATATTTCTAAAGATGAATTTAATGAAGAAGTAGACTTTCTTGGAGCTACAATAGCCTTCGGATCTGAAAGCGGCTATGCGAGTTCACTTTCCGAATACTTTCCAAGAGTAGTTGAATTAATGGCAGATGCTATTAAAAACCCATTATTTACTCAGGATGAATTTGAAACTGAAAAAACAAAACAAATTGAGTATTTGAAAAGTCAAGAAAAAGATGTTGCTGCTGTTTCAAATAGATTACGTTCAGCTTTATTGTTTGGGAAAAATCATCCGAAAGGTGAGTTCACTACAATTGAAAACTTAGAGAAATTGTCTTTAGTAGATGTAAAGCGTTTTTATGATGATTTCTTCAATCCAAAAAATGCTTATTTAGTTGTAATAGGAGATATTACTAGAGCTCAAGTAGAAAAATTAGTTCGTGAAAACTTAGGTGATTGGAAAGTTAAGGCTGTGCCAAGTGTAATTTATGCTGAGCCAAAAGATGTACAGTACACGCAAATCAACTTTATTGATATGCCTAACGCTGTACAGTCAGAAATTGCTGTTCAGAACTTGGTTAATCTAAAAATGAGCGATCCAGATTACTTTGCTGTGCTTGTTGCTAACAATGTGTTAGGAGGTGGATTTAATAGTTTACTAAACATGAACTTGCGTGAAGATAAAGCATGGACTTATGGAGCGCGTTCTAGTGTAGGTGCAGATAAAGACATATCTCGTTTTATCGCTTCAACTAGTGTTAGAAATGCTGTTACTGATAGTGCAGTTGTTGAAATGTTGAAGGAAATTCGTTTCATGAGAGATAACAAAGTAACTACTCAGCAACTTGCAAATGCAAAAGCTAAGTTTACAGGTGACTTTGTTTTGGCTTTAGAGCGTCCTGCTACGATCGCTAACTATGCTCTTAGAATTAAGACTCAAAACTTGCCAAGTGATTTCTATATCAACTATCTAAGAAAGATTAATGCAGTTACAATCGAGGACGTTGCTAGAGTATCTAAAAAGTACTTTAAGCCAAATAATCTTAGAATTGTTGTTGTTGGTAAAGGATCTGAAGTTGCAGATAAACTAAGTCAAATTAAAGGTGAGCAAGGTAGATTGATTCCTGTGAGCTATTTTGACCAATTTGGTAATCTAACTGCAAAGCCAGAATACAATAAGCCTGTTGATGCAAGTGTAACGGTTGAAAGTGTAATTAATAATTACATTGATGCTGTTGGAGGTAAAAAAGCTTTAGAAGGAATTAAAACAGTAAAGATTCTAGCTAACGCTGAAATGCAAGGAATGCAGTTAGGTCTTGAGATGATTAAGACTACAAAAAATCAATCTTCTGTAATCGTTTCAATGGGCGGAGCACCTCTTCAAAAAGTAATCTTTAATGGAACTACTGGATATATGACTGGCCAAGGTCAGAAAATTGACTATGATGAAGAGCAAAATGCAGCTGCTAAAAAAGAAGCTGTTCCATTTAAAGAACTTACTGCAAAAGGAGCTAAACTAGAGCGTGTAGAAGCTGTTGATGGAAAAGATGCTTATGTTGTTTCTTTTGCAAAAGGATCTGAAACTTTCTATGACAAAGAATCAGGTTTGAAACTAAAGGAGACTACTTCACAAGAAGTGATGGGGCAAACTATGGTTACAACCGTAACTTATGGCGACTATCAAGCTGTTGATGGAGTGAAGTTCCCATTTGTTATCAAGCAGTCTGCTGGACCACAAGAGTTAACTTTCAATGTTGATAAGGTTATTATCAATTCAGAAGTTACAGATGCCGACTTCGAATAATTAGAAATGTAAATAATTTAAAAACCGCTCTGATTAATGGTCAGAGCGGTTTTTTTTTAGATTTACCTCTATGGCGGTTAAATCCTTTAGATTATTCTTTCCAAGTGATTGTTTCTATCAATCTCCTCATGTCTTCACGCAAGTAGATTACAGCGGGATAGATTGAGTCAAAGTTAGGTTTAGCTTCAAAGTATAAAGCGCCATTTAAAAAATGATTGATGCTGTCGGTGACATAAAATCCTGCTTGAGTGGCAGCGTTACCATTTATCATATAAAACATTCCATAAACGTTTTCATCTGGATTGACAAAAGGTTGTTCGGGAATACTATTAGCTTTAATTGTGTGGTCGTATGCAAGTTTTTGAGCGTCCTGCAATAGTGAATCTAAATTGTTTTTTCTAACTTCCTGATAGGTCATATAGAGGGTGGCCTTCATTCTAGGGTAGTAAATGTTTATGTCACAACCATCCTTTTGAACAACTTCGGCAATTTCATTTACTTCAAATGAGTATGGGCAGTTGGGGTTCACGTTGTTATAGCTGGGAGCTGGATAGTCTAATCTCAGTTTTGCAGCAGGCTTTACTAAAGTTTCGTCCTTACAAGAATTAAAAGCTAGTAAAGCAGGAATTATAAACAGGAGGGTGTTTTTAATTTTCAATGGTAAGTTTTATTTGTTTGATGCGCTTGCCTTCAAACGCTTCAATTGTAAACGCATAATTGTGGAACTTTATTACTTCATTCTTCTTCGGAAAGCCTTTAGAAATTTCTAAAAGAAATCCAGCAAGAGTTTCTGCTTCACCTTTCTCTTCTTCAAAATGTTCGGGATCTTCAAGGTTTACAACTTTATAGAAATCTTTTAAAGGCGTTTTACCTTCAAAAATATAGGTGCTGTCGTCAAGCTTTGAAAAAATCAGATCCTCGTCGTCAAATTCGTCACTAATTTCTCCTACTATTTCTTCAATAATATCTTCCATAGAAATCAAACCGCTCGTGCCACCATACTCGTCAACTACAATGGCTAAGTGCATTTTCATTTCTTTGAATTCATTTAGTAGGTCATCGAGTTTTTTGTTTTCGGGAACGAAGTATGCGTCTCTTTTCAACGTTTTCCAATCTAAGATTTTTCGATCGGTATACGGAACAAGATCTTTTACGTATAGTATTCCGGTGATATTATCAATACTGTCTTTATATACAGGAATTCTAGAGTAACCATGTTCTAAGATTTCGGGAAGTATTTCCTTAAATGATTCATCTTCGCTTAAAGCAAAAATATCCATTCTGTTTTTCATCACCTGTTTGGTATCTGTGTTTCCAAACGTAACGATTCCTTGAAGGATTCTTTGTTCTTCCTGGGTGGTGTCTTTATTAGATAATTCTAATGCTTGGGATAAATGGTCAACGCTTATATTCGATTTCTTATTTCCAAAACGACTGTGTAGGTACACAGTAGATGCCCGCATGGGGATTGTTATTGGAGAGAGAAGCGTATCTAGAATATTTAATGGATGTGCCATTAATACAGCAAATGTAAGTCTGTTTCTGTTGGCATAAATCTTCGGAAGAATTTCACCAAAAAGAAGAATTAGAAAAGTAACTACTCCAACTTCTAAAATAAACCTTACTGGAATGCCATAAAAATTAGAGCTAACACCAGCGAATATGGTGTCGCTCAACGAATCAAATAAAAGGATTATTGCAATATTTATAAAGTTGTTAGCAACCAATATAGTTGCTAATAATTTTTTAGGTCCGTCTATAAGTTTCTGTACAATAGACAGTTTTTTGGCTATGGCCTTTTCATTATTCGTTTCAAAATCTGATGGAGTTAATGAAAAGAATGCTACTTCTGCTCCAGAAATTAGTGCGGAGCAAATTAGTAAAGCAAGTAGCAAGACAACGCTTATGATTTGAGCAAAGTCCAAGATTTCAAGAAAATATAAACTAGGGGGCTCGTCCAATTTTAAGATTTTAGTTTAAAACATTAGAAAGGAAGATCAGAATCTTCTTCAGGTGTTGACACTTGTTGTTGGGAGTTTCCTGGCTGAGGTGTCGATGGTTTCGCTTGTGGATTCATCGCTGCAGCATTCGGGTTATTTTCATTTTTCGGTGTTAAAAATGTAAAGTCCGTGCAGTGAATTTCGGTAGAATAATTATCTCTTCCTTGATCATCTTGCCATTTACGAGTCTTGATTCGACCCTCTATATAAACTTTGTCGCCTTTTTTTAAATACTTCTCGCAGATTTCAGCAGCTTTATTTCGCACTATTACATTATGCCATTCGGTGTTAGTAACGCGCTCACCAGTTGTTTTGTTGGTGTAACTTTCATTCGTTGCAACAGGGAAGCGACCAATGCAGTTGCCTCCTTCAAAATAATGCATTTTTACGTCATCTCCAGTATGTCCAATTAACATTACTTTGTTTAATGTTCCACTCATAATAGTTGTATTAATATTTTTTGCAAAGGTACTTTTTGGAAATCTAAATATACGCAATTTTCCAATTTTATAAATGACATTACTTTTCTTATTTCCTGTACTTTAATATTAATGCTTATTTTTTCATAGATAATGTCATTGTTAGTCAAGTGGTTGTGGATTTCAGCCTTCGTAAAAACGATTGTTTTAGGTTGATAAAAATGAAGACTAATAGTCTTTAAAAAAATCGGAGACGAAATTTTCTATCAAAACAGGCACTGCATATGTTTCGATTTTAGAAATAGGAATGTGATTTTTAGTGATTTCAGAAGCTTCCACAATCCAAAAATGTGTGTGTATGTGTTGATGAGATAGTTTGTGGATGATAGGCGTCTCGTTATAAAGAGAAACTGAATCTATCTTGGAGTTCTTAATCAGTTCCCTATATTCTATTGTGTTTTTGAGCTTTTCAAGGTTTAAAGGTTTGCTGCTTTCGATTAATGGAAACTCATATAGCTTTTGCCAAATCCCTTTTCCTGTTCGTTGTTGTAAGATTGTTTTTTCGTCACTAGATAAAACCACCATATAATTAAAGTATCTATTTCTTACAGGTTTAGATTTTATCTTAACGGGCAAGTCTGATACTTTCGTTTCTTTAAACGCAACACATCTACTTTTGAAAATACAATCTTCACAATTTGGGTTTTGGGGCACACAATATTGAGCTCCAAATTCCATAGTGGCCTGATTGAAAGTCCCTGGATTTTTAGTGTCTATCAATTGTTGAGCTAATTCTTTAAACTGCTTTTGTCCTTGAGTTGTGTTTATTGGAGTTGAAATTCCGAAGACTCTAGACAGTACTCTATAAACATTTCCGTCAACAACAGCTTCGGGCTGATTGTAGCAAATGCTAGCAATTGCACTAGCGGTATAGTCGCCAACTCCTTTTAGCTTTAATAGGTCTTTATAATTGTCAGGAAAGACTCCTGCCATTTCACTAGATATTGTTTTTGCTGTGTGATGAAGGTTTCTTGCGCGTGAATAATAACCTAAACCTTGCCAGTTTTTGAGGACCTCTTCTTCCGTTGCTTTAGCTAAGTCATGAACGGTTGGATAGGATTTTATAAACTTCTCATAGTAGGGAAGACCTTGAACAACTCGTGTTTGTTGGAGAATTATTTCTGACAGCCAAACTCTGTATGGATTGGAAGTATTACGCCATGGTAAATCCCTTTTGTTTACTAAGTACCACGTTATTAGTTTGTTGGAAAATGAAATGCCTAGCTCGACCATTCCAACAAAATAACTCATATTCCATTAAATTTTAAAGGATTATGCTTTGAATTATTGATTTTAAAATACGTATATTTGCCCACTCTTTAAAAACCCCAATTTAAAAGATATTAATCATAAAATTATAAGTAATGACGAAAGCAGATCTCGTAGCTAAAATTTCAGAAAAGCTTGGAATGGAGAAAAATGAAGTGCAGGCTACAGTAGAATCCTTCATGGAAGAAGTAAAAAACTCATTGCAAAGCGGAGATAATGTTTACTTGCGTGGATTCGGAAGTTTTATTATCAAAGCAAGAGCTGAAAAAACTGGCCGAAACATTTCAAAAAATACAACAATAAAAATTCCAGCTCACAACATCCCAGCCTTCAAACCTGCAAAAGTGTTTGTAGAGGGAGTTAAAGCTAACGTTGAAATAAAATAATAATAACCTATTTCACCCCTCTGATACTCATCAGGATAAAGGGAGGAAATGTAAATAACACTCACATATGCCAAGTGGTAAAAAAAGAAAGAGACATAAGGTAGCGACCCACAAACGCAAGAAGCGTAGACGCGCTAACCGCCACAAGAAGAAAAAGTAGTTTTTCAACTACTTTTTCTGTTTTTAAATCTATTCTACACACTGCCAAGCATTAGGCCAGGTTGTGTGTAGAATAAATTTTAGTTCTTTGAAATTGGAATGTTTGTAAAGTATAGTTTACAAACTGATTCCGCCGGGTTTTCAAACGTAAAACCTGTTAAATACAAATTGTTTAATTATAAATTGATGTAACGTGAACTACGAATTATTCATTAGATCCGGTTCACAAGCAGACGATTTTGCCCTGTTGAAAGACGGGAAACTTATAGAATTACATAGAGAAGAAGATGATAATAAGTTTACGGTAGGCGATATTTTTGTCGCTAAAATCCGTAAAACTGTGCCAGGTCTAAATGCCGCGTTTGTTAACGTAGGTTATGAAAAAGATGGTTTTTTGCATTACCATGACTTAGGTCCAAAGATACCTTCACTCTTAAAGTTTGTTAAAAACGTTATCAATGGAAAACTAAAGGACTTCTCCTTAAAAGATTTCCCATTTGATAAAGAGATAGATAAGCATGGCAATATAAATGATGCCATAAAAAACAATCAATCTATCCTTGTGCAGATAGTAAAAGAACCCATTTCCACCAAAGGACCACGCCTTAGCTCTAAGCTTTCAATAGCAGGGAGATACATAGTGTTGGTGCCATTTTCGGAACGGGTTTCAGTTTCCCAAAAAATAGAATCCAATCAAGAAAAAGATAGGTTAAAACGCTTGATAACAAGTATTAAACCTAAAGGATTTGGTGTAATTATTCGCACCGTTGCCGAGGGCAAAAAAGTTGCAGAACTGGATAAAGACTTACAGAATCTTATGGAGCGCTGGACAGCGATGTGTAAGAAACTTCAAGGGGCACACCACCCTTCAAAGGTGTTAAGCGAGTTAAATAGGGGATCTTCCATTATTAGAGATATGTTTAATGATTCTTTCTCTGCAATACATATCGATGATGAGAACCTATACTTGAAAATAAAAGATTATGTGCAGGAGATTGCACCAAAACAAGAAAACATTGTTAAGTTTTATGATTCCAATGTTCCAATTTTTGAAAAATTCGGAATAGATAGACAGATTAAAACTTCCTTCGGAAAATCAGTGACCGGAAGTAAGGGAGCTTATTTGGTGATAGAACACACTGAAGCAATGCACGTGATAGACGTGAATAGCGGCAATAGAAGCAACAAGCAGAACACCCAAGAAGGGACTGCCTTGGAAGTGAATATGATCGCTGCAACCGAAGTAGCTAGACAGCTAAGACTGCGAGATATGGGAGGCATTATTGTCGTTGACTTCATCGACATGGCAAATGCAGCTCATCGCAAACAACTTTATAATCATCTTCGTGATGAAATGAAAGATGATAGGGCAAAACATAAAATATTGCCGCCAAGTAAATTTGGATTGATACAAATTACCAGACAACGTGTGCGTCCAGAGATGAATATCAAAACACGTGAGGAAGATCCAAGCCTTGGAGATAACGGTGAAATAGAAGCCCCAATCGTCGTGATAAATAGAATTAATGAAGAAGTAAAAAACCTCTTCAAAAAAGACTATAAAAAGATTACTCTTAATACTCATCCTTTTATAGCAGCATTTTTAACTAAAGGATTCCCATCAGTGCGTACTAAATGGTTTTTAGAGCACAAAAAATGGGTGAAAATCCAACCTCGAGATGCCTATACATATCTCGAATATCACTTTCACGATAAAGATGGTGAATTGATAAAATAATTTGAAACCCCTTGCGAAACTTTTCGTCAGGGGTTTTTTTGTGACTATTTTTATCTTTCATGTCTTTTCTAACAAAAATTATTTATAAAACCAATTTTGTTATTTTACATACGTGAAAACTCATAAGACATATACTGTAGAAGAAGCCACCAGGCGCATGGAAAGATACTGTGCTTACCAAGAGCGTTGTCATAAAGAAGTACAACAGAAACTCTACCAAATGCGCATGATTCCAGAAGCTATTGATCATATAATCAACCATCTACTCCAACATAACTTCTTGAATGAAACACGCTTTTCACAGTCTTTTGCACGTGGGAAATTTAGAGCGAAAAAGTGGGGGAGAATCAGGATTGTGCGAGAACTTAAACTCAGAGAAATTTCACAATTCAACATTAAAATTGCCTTAAAAGAAATACCCGACTCAGAATATTACCAAACTTTTGAAGCACTAGCTGAAAAGAGATTACAACAACTAGAATTTGAAAAAGACATTCAAAAAAAACGAAAGAAATTTGCTGACTATCTCTTCTATAGAGGGTGGGAAAGCGAGTTAGTCTATGCAAAAGTAAATGATATTACTGTTTGATTATTAGGCGTGTGCTATCTTTTGTTCCCTCAAAACTATATAAATAAAAGCTTTCGTTAATTTTTATCTAATGAGGATAAAGCCACTATTCTTTTTCTTTAATTTGCACCATTAACTTGCATCTATGAACATTGCTATTTTATCTCGTGGAGAAACATTGTATTCTACACAGAGCCTACTAAAAGCCGGTGAAGCTCGAAACCATAATATGGAGGTTTTAGATCCTTCTTATAGTAATTTGATGATTGAAAATGGTAAGGCTGCTTTATATTATGAAGGAGATAAAATAGATTATTTAGATGCAATCATCCCAAGAATTGGCGCTTCCAATACATTATTTGGTTCTAATGTTGTTCGCCACTTCGAAACTATGGGTGTATTTTCGGTCGTTTCTTCTCAATCTATTCTGAATAGCCGTGATAAATGGACGAGCTTTCAAATTCTTGCAAAGAACAATATTCCTGTGCCACGTACACTATATGCTTCATATTTTGAATTTGAAGAGCAGCTAGAAACTTTTGGGAATAGGCCTATTATTATTAAGCTTTTAGAAGGAACACACGGTGAAGGAGTGATTTTAACCGAAAGCCGACAAAATGCTTTATCTACCATAGAAACACTCAATGCCGCTGGAGTTAAGTTTATACTTCAAGAGTATATTGAAGAGTCTAAAGGCTCCGATTTAAGAGCCATTGTAGTGGATGGAGTGGTAGTGGCATCTATGAAGCGAAAAAGCAAAACAGGAGACTTTAGAAGCAATCTTCATCGAGGCGGTACATCAGAAAAAATAGAATTGACCTCTTTAGAAGAAAAGGTGGCAATCAAATCTGCCCAAGCGCTCGGGTTAGGGTTTTGTGGTGTTGATATTTTACAATCTAAAAACGGGCCACTAGTATTGGAGATAAACAGTACTCCAGGTCTAGAAGGAATTGAGACTACTTCCAATAAAAATATTTCTAAAAGTGTTATTGGCTTTATTGAACGTAACAGAAATAGGAAGCCAACTTTCTAAAACTTTCAAGTTTTCAGCATAAATATTTGGGTTGAAGAACTACATTTTGTGGATTTAAATTCCGCATTTTCTTATTATTTCTATCTTGCAATAACTAAACAGAGAATTTTGAAAAGAAATATTGGACGAATTGATAAAGTAGACTTCCCTCTTCTTAATCTATTTGATATAGAAGTAAAGGTTGATACAGGGGCTTACACGTCTTCTATACACTGTAAAAATGTGAAAGTTGAGGACAACTACCTCAAGTGTACTTTCCTCGATGAGGAACATCCAAAATATCATGAAAAAGAGTTTTCTTTTGATGAATATGACGTTAAAGTGGTGAAAAGCAGTAATGGAATTTCGGAGCCTCGATATCGGATTAAAACTGAAATTCTTATGTTCGGTAAGACACATGAAATTTATTTAACCTTAAGCGATCGCGAAGAAATGCGATATCCAGTGCTTTTAGGTCGAAATTTTCTCAGCAAAAAATTTGTAGTAGATATCAACAAAACGAATCTTTCATATAAATTAAAATCAAAAGGGCAGTCGTCCGAAAATAAACAACAATCGAGTTAAGACATTAATTTAAAAGTTCCCGACAGGGGAAAAGCATGAATATTAAAATCCTATCATCAAACCCAAATCTATATTCTACCAGAAGATTGGTAGAGGCAGCTAAAAACAGAAAGCATACTGTAGAAGTCATCAATCACGTTAAATGTGATATTGTTATCGAGAAAAAGAACCCAGTAATTTATTACAATGGTCGTAAAGTTGAAAACACTGATGCGGTTATTCCACGTATTGGAGCCTCGGTTACTTTTTATGGAACTGCAGTAGTGCGTCAATTTGAAATGATGCGTGTTTTTACAACTACAGAGTCGCAAGCATTAGTGCGTTCTAGAGACAAACTAAGAAGCTTACAGGTACTTTCTCGGGCTGGTTTGGGGCTTCCTAAAACGGTATTTACCAATTACTCCAAGAATGTAAATCAAATTATTGATCAAGCAGGAGGTGCTCCCGTGATTATTAAATTATTGGAAGGAACTCAAGGTATTGGAGTTATTTTGGCTGATACACGTAAAGCAGCTGAGTCGGTAATTGAAGCTTTCAACAACCTTCAAGCGCGTGTAATTGTTCAGGAGTTTATCAAAGAAGCGGGAGGAGCAGATATCCGAGCTTTTGTGGTAGATGGTCAGGTTGTGGGAGCAATGAAAAGACAAGCTAAAGATGGTGAGTTTAGGTCTAACCTACATCGTGGTGGTACTGCTAGCGTTATAAAACTAACAGACGAAGAAGAAACAGCTGCTTTAAAAGCTGCTAGGGCTATGGGATTAGGAATTGCAGGTGTAGATATGTTACAGTCTTCACGTGGCCCATTAATTTTAGAAGTAAATTCCTCGCCAGGATTGGAAGGTATTGAAACTGCTACAGGAAAAGATATAGCAAATGCTATAATAAAATACATTGAACGTAACGTATAGCCATGGCTAAAAAAGAAGAGCGTGATATCGTTATTTTAAACGAACGAATCGCATTGGGTGAAAGTCGTACAGTAGATTTTAGTATTGCTAAACTCTATACGGCAACACCTGTAGAAATTCCAATAATTATAGAGCGTTCTAAAATTCCAGGTCCTACTGTTTTAATTACAGCTGCATTACATGGAGATGAAATAAACGGAGTTGAAATTGTTCGACAGTTAATAGCGAAGAAGTTGAATATTCCGAAACGCGGGACAATCATTTGTGTTCCTATTTTAAATGTATTTGGGTTTTTAAATGGAGATCGCTTTTTTCCAGATGGGCGTGATTTAAACCGTATATTTCCCGGAACAAAATCGGGATCTCTTGCAAGTAGAGTGGCCTATCATTTCACCAAAAAAGTTCTGCCTATTGCAGATTATTGTTTAGACTTTCACACAGGTGGAGCTAGTAGATTTAATGCGCCACAAGTTAGAATTAGGCCCGGTGATAAACAATTGTTAGAGCTTGCAAATGTTTTTAATGCTCCTTTCACAATCTATTCTAACACGATTGAGAAATCATATCGAAACACTTGTGCGAAAATGGGAATTCCTGTTTTGTTGTTTGAAGGCGGAAAGAGCCACGAAAACAATAAAAGCATTGTAAAAGAAGGTCTAGACGGGATTTTACGTGTTTTAGATCACCTTGATATGTTGAATAGAAAAACCTCGCCACCAGCACGCCATAAAAAGACAGTGATTATTGATAAAAGTAAATGGATAAGAGCACACAGAAGTGGTCTTCTTCATGTGAAAGTAGATTGTGGAAAACTAGTGGAGAAAGGAGAGCTGCTTGCAACTATTACAGATCCTTATGGGAAAATGAGGTTTAAAATAGCTTCGCCTAATGAAGGATATATTATTAACGTAAATCATTCTCCAATTGTAAACCAAGGCGATGCAATTTTTCATATTTCTACTTCAAATACCTTCAATACAGCGGAGGAAGAAATGGAAGATTAAGATTAATTGAATGAACGAAAAACAAATTCTTAGAAGAAAATATATTGAACTTCGTAAATCGATTTCAGAAGAAAGTATTAAAGAGCTGAGTCTTCAGATAGCCAACAAAACTTTAGAACTTTCTATATGGGATAAGAACTACTACCATTTATTCCTAACGATTTCAGATAAAAAGGAAATCAATACCGACTACCTTCTGCATATACTACAAGGGAAAGATAAAAGTGTAGTAGTTTCAAAGTCTGATTTTTCATCGGGAGAGTTGATACATTTTTTACTACAAGAAAACACGGCATTAAAAGTTTCAAGCTATGGAATTCCTGAACCTGTTGACGGAATTCAAGTTAATCCCGAACAACTTGACGTGGTTTTTGTTCCATTGTTAGCATTCGATACAAAAGGCGATCGGGTGGGCTATGGTAAAGGTTTTTACGATCGATTCTTGGCGAAATGTAATCCGAATACAGTTTTTGTTGGCCTTTCATTTTTTGAACCAGAACCGCTAATAAAATCTAACGACACAGATATAAAACTCCATTACTGTGTTACTCCATCACAGATTTATTCGTTTAAATAAACGGTTATAGCCTCTAACTTTAGAGAGTTGTAGCTTAATGCGCTTCCAACCAATTTTGTCCAATGTCTAAATCAACGTCCAAAGGAACTGTGAGTTTATAGGCGTTTTCCATTTCGTGTTTCACGAGGTTTTTAAGTTTCTCGAGCTCTGGTTTATATGCATCGAAAACCAATTCATCATGAACTTGAAGAAGCATTTTACTTCGGAAACCTTCGTCTGTTAGCCTTTTGTGAATGTTTATCATCGCAATTTTGATAATGTCGGCAGCACTTCCTTGGATTGGAGCATTAACTGCGTTTCGTTCTGCAGCACCTCTCACTATTTGATTACTACCGTTAATGTCTTTTAAATATCGTCTTCTTCCTAAAACAGTTTGAACATATCCGTTGTCACGAGCAAACTGTATTTGTTCGCTTACATAATTTCGAAGCTTTGGATATGTTTTATAATAGGTGTCAATTAATTCTTTTGCTTCACTACGCGATAAGTCTGTTTGATTGCTTAGTCCAAAAGCAGAAACGCCATAAATAATCCCGAAGTTGACTGTTTTAGCATTGTTTCTTTGCTCTCGAGTAACTTCTTCTAAAGGAACGTCAAAAACTCTAGAAGCAGTGGAAGAGTGAATGTCTTCACCTTTTTTGAAAGCTTCTATCATGTTGTCTTCTTCGCTTAAAGAGGCGATAATGCGGAGTTCAATTTGAGAGTAATCTGCTGCCATTAAGACATAATTCTCGTCTCTTGGGACAAATGCTTTTCTAACCTGTCTTCCGCGTTCCGTTCTAATAGGGATGTTTTGAAGGTTGGGGTTGTTACTGCTCAATCTTCCCGTAGCAGCAACTGTTTGCATGTATTCTGTGTGAACACGGTTTGTAGACTTAGCAATTTCATTAGGAAGAGCATCTACATAGGTGCTTTTCAATTTTGCTAACCCACGATATTCTAAAACGTCGCGAATGATTTTGTGATCTTTTGCCAAAACAGATAACACGTCTTCTGCAGTTGAGAATTGACCCGTTCTTGTTTTCTTAGGTTTAGCTATAAGCTTGAGCTTTCCAAAAAGAATATCTCCTAATTGTTTCGGCGAAGCGATATTAAATTCTTCTCCAGCTTCTTCATAAATATCTTTCTCAAGTTGAAGAATATCAGCGTCTAAAGCTTCAGAAAGTGAGTTTAGGAAATCTTTGTCTAGATTAATTCCTTCGAGTTCCATGTCTGCAAGCACCCTTAGTAAAGGAATCTCAATTTCATCAAAAAGCTTTTGGGTATTTGCTTCACCAAGTTCGTTTTGGAAATGTTGTTTAAGCTGAAAAATTATATCTGAATTTTCTACCGCATATTCCGTTTGCTTTTCTATTTCCGCTTCGCGCAAGGTCTGTTGGTTTTTACCTTTTTTGCCAATCACTTCTTCAAGTGAAATTGGAGTGTAGTTTAAATAGGTCTCGCTTAGAACATGCAGATCATGGCGCATATCTGGGTTGATGAGGTAATGGGCTAGCATAGTGTCAAAGAGTTTGCCTTTCACAACTATGTTGTACTTAGCTAATACCTTGAGGTCTTTCTTTAAATTTTGGCCAATTATTTCAACGGTTTCATCTTCAAAAAAAGGCCTTAACTCTTCAATCTCTGATTGAGCTTCTGTTTTGTTTTCAGGGAATGGGAGGTAGAATCCTTTTCCTTTTCCCCATGAAAATGCTATTCCAATAAGTTCAGCTTCTAAACAATCAGTGCTTGTGGTTTGAAGATCTATACAAACACTGTTTTGGTTGAATAGATTCTTAAGAAATAGTGATTTTCCAATCCCAGGTAATACAGTTTGATAAAAATGCTCTGTGTTATCTATAGTATTTCTTGAATTGTAGTTTTCTATAGTTTGTGTCGGTTCGCCATTTCCACCAAATAGGCTAAACTGTCCGCTTCCAGCTGTTTCCTTTTTTTCGGTCGATTTTGGATTGTTTTGAGATTTTACACCTTCTGTA
>DATGMT010000039.1:0-3198 GCA_035307265.1 Aequorivita sp. | reverse complement strand
TCTACAAGGTCTGTTAATTCTTCAATAATAAATGATCCTTGAATTGGGTTTTCATTTTTAGCAAGCCCTAATTCTTTATTTATAATCAATTGAATTGCCATTGCACGTCTAACGCTTTCTTCTGTTGGAGTTGTAATGGCTTCGTCATATGCATTTGTGTGTAACGAGTTGCAGTTATCATAGATTGCATATAGCGCTTGAAGAGTAGTTCTAATGTCATTAAAGTCAATTTCTTGAGCGTGTAACGAACGACCCGAAGTTTGAATGTGGTACTTCAGCATTTGTGCTCTTGGATTAGCACCATATTTATCTCTCAGTGCTTTAGACCATATTTTACGTGCAACTCTACCAATCACTGAATATTCAGGATCGATTCCATTACTGAAAAAGAATGAAAGGTTTGGTCCAAATTCATTAATGTCCATACCTCGGCTCAAGTAGTATTCTACATAGGTAAAACCATTAGCTAAAGTGAAAGCTAACTGCGTTATAGGGTTTGCTCCAGCTTCAGCAATGTGATATCCGCTAATAGACACCGAATAAAAGTTTCTAACTTTTTGTGAAATAAAATATTCTTGAACATCTCCCATTAATCGAAGAGCAAATTCAGTAGAGAAAATACAAGTGTTTTGTGCTTGGTCTTCTTTTAGGATATCTGCTTGAACTGTTCCTCTAACCTGTTGTAGTGTTTCTACTTTAATTCTATTATAAGTTTCAGCATCTAAAACTTGATCTCCAGTTACACCTAAAAGCATCAGCCCTAATCCGTTGTGATCTTCTGGAAGTGTTCCGTGATATTTTGGACGTTCAATTCCTTTGTCTTTATAAATCTTTTGGATTTTATTTTCTACTTCATCTTCCATACCGTTTTCTGTAATGTATTTCTCACAGTTTTGGTCAATGGCAGCATTCATAAAGAAGCCCAACAGCATTGGCGCAGGACCATTAATTGTCATACTTACAGAAGTCATTGGGTGACTCAAATCAAATCCTGAGTATAACTTTTTAGCATCGTCTAAGCAGCATATAGAAACACCTGCATTCCCGATTTTACCGTATATATCAGGACGGTGATCTGGATCATTACCATATAGCGTTACACTATCAAAAGCAGTTGACAATCTTTTAGCAGGTAAACCGTGACTTACATAGTGGAAACGTCGGTTTGTTCTTTCAGGTCCTCCTTCTCCAGCAAACATTCTTGCAGGGTCCTCTCCCGTTCTCTTAAATGGATATAATCCTGAAGTATACGGAAATTCGCCAGGAACATTCTCTTGAAGAATCCATTTTAAAAGATCTCCCCAAGCTTTATATTTTGGAAGTGAAACTTTCGGAATCTGGCTATGTGAAAGTGATTCTGTATGTGTTTCAATATTTATTTCTTTGTCGCGTACTTTAAAACTGTAAACTGGGTTTTTATATTTATTAACTTTCTCATCCCAGCCTCTTATTGCTTCCCAGTTTAGAGGGTCTAATTTCAACTTTTCTTTGTCAAATTCGGCAAGTAAGAGTTTGATTAAATCATTATTTACATCTCCACTTGAAGTTTTTTCAACTACAATTCCTGCTTTATCAATTTCCGGTGTTTGACCTGATATGGATTCAATAGTTTTAAAAATACCGTAGAGTCTTTGTGCAACTTCTGCTTGTTCACTTGATTTCTTATCGTAAGCTCTATTGTTTTCAGAAATTTCTGAAAGGTATCGCGTTCTAGATGGAGGAATTACAAATACTTTTTCTTCCATTTCTTCTGAAATGTGAAAATCGCTTTTTAAATCGGTCTGTGTTTTCTCCTCGATGGTTTTCATAACTGATTTATACAGTTTGTTCATTCCTGGGTCGTTAAACTGAGACGCAATTGTTCCGTAAATTGGTAATTCATCTTGAGGTGTGTCCCATAACTGATGATTTCGAGTGTATTGTTTTTTCACATCACGCAAAGCATCTAAAGAACCTCTTTTATCAAATTTGTTGATTGCTACCAAATCGGCAAAGTCAAGCATGTCTATTTTTTCAAGCTGAGTAGCTGCACCAAATTCTGGTGTCATTACGTAAAGAGAAACATCGCTGTGTTCTAGAATTTGGGAATCACTTTGTCCAATTCCTGAAGTTTCTAATATGATAAGATCATAACCAGCAGCTTTTAAAACCTCTGTTGCTTCTGTTACATAATTTGAAAGAGACAAGTTACTTTGACGAGTTGCTAAACTTCGCATATAAACTCTAGGTGAATTAATTGAATTCATTCTAATTCGGTCTCCTAATAATGCTCCTCCTGTTTTTCTTTTTGAAGGATCTACAGAAACAATTCCTATTGTTTTATCAGGGAAGTCAAGTAGAAAACGTCTTACCAATTCGTCCACCAAGGAAGATTTTCCAGCCCCTCCTGTTCCAGTAATACCTAATACTGGAGTTTTAGAATTTTTATTTTTTTCATGAATTTTATCAAGTGTTTCTTTTGCTACTTCAGGGAAGTTTTCTGCAGCTGAAATAATTCTCGCAATAGCACCAATGTCTTTCGAAGGTAATTTCTCAAACTCATCATTCAATTTATCTCCAATAGGAAAATCAGATTGCTCAACAAGATCGTTAATCATTCCCTGAAGTCCCATTCCTCTACCATCATCTGGAGCATAAATACGTGTAATCCCGTAATCCATCAAATCTTTAATTTCTGATGGTAGAATTACACCTCCTCCTCCTCCAAAAATTTTGATATGACCTGCACCTTTTTCTTGCAACAAGTCATACATATACTTAAAATACTCATTGTGTCCTCCTTGATATGAAGTCATAGCAATAGCATGAGCATCTTCTTGTATAGCTGTGTTTACAACTTCTTCCACACTTCTATCATGCCCAAGATGAATAACTTCAACACCTGTAGATTGGATAATTCTACGCATTATATTTATTGCTGCGTCATGGCCATCAAAAAGTGAAGCAGCAGTAACGATTCGCACATTATATTTAGGAGTATATGGTTTAATAGGTTTCATAGTATTTATATATGTTAGAGTTCGGCAAATTTAATGAAAACCTAGTCAAATTACTCAGATTCAAAAAAAATGACCAAAATCAATCTGGGAAAAATTAAAATAGGAAATTATTTTTTGTATATTGCATTAGTCAACTATTAACTTAAAAACTTAATTATTATGAAAAAAATTTACATTCTAGCATTCTCTCTTGGCTTAT
>DATGMT010000038.1:0-21736 GCA_035307265.1 Aequorivita sp. | reverse complement strand
TTAGAATGCTCAATTACTATAAAGCCTTCTTTGTTCAGCAAGTCTTTTTCAAATACCATATTGATTAAATTTTCAAATTGAGAAATTTCAAAATCGTATGGTGGATCTGCAAAAATGATATCAAATTTAGCTGAAGTACTTTCTAAAAAAATTAAAGCATCGGCTTTAATAGCTTGAATGGGAAAAGTAAACTCTTCGGCAACTTTGTTTATGTATTGAATACAACCGTGGTGTGAATCGACAGAAGTTAAAGTTGGTACACCTCGTGAAGCAAATTCAAAACTGATATTTCCTGTGCCAGCAAATAAATCTAAAATAGAAGTTTCGTCAAAATAAATACGGTTTCGAAGGATATTAAAAAGCGCTTCTTTTGCGAAATCTGTTGTAGGTCTAACGGGTAGGTTTTTTGGAGCTACAAGTCTTCTGCCTTTATGTGAGCCTGAAATAATTCGCATTATTTTATGTTTTTTATTATAAAGTGGCGATGACCTTCGGCGTCCACATTCAATTTAGGAGTAAAGTCTGAAATATTTAAAAACTCTAAATTCCGAATATATGTGTAGGCCATATTATAGTTGGAATCGCCTTCATCTATATCGCCACACAGAAAGACGGGAAGTGTTTCTGGATTAAGCTTGAGTTGTTCCATAGAGAACAATGTGTAGTAGATGAAATCTTCAGGAGTATTAAACGAATAAGTGTTGCAAAGTTCTAAACTACCTTCTTTTAGAATTATACAGTCAAAGCTGTTTTGCTGAAAGTGAAGGTACATTCTTGGAAGTGAATATTTTTCTTTTTTGAGGATTGTTTTTAATAGAATACTAATCGAGTGATAGTAATTAAAACTTCCATATTTTTCAAAAAAGAAATTGTTGATATTCATAAATGGTACATAGGCAACTGTTATTCCCCACGTATCTAGTTCGTCATGTGCCACGTAGTCGTTGGCTAATATCTTTGAGTTAAATTTAAGATATTCACTTGTTTTTGTCTCGTCAAATAGAACAGTAGGAATCAGGCTGTAAACAGGAGTAGAGTAGATGAGTGACACATCGGTGAAGGTTGAGTTTAGGATTTCTTTTTCAGAAATAATAGACTCTATTTCCATCAGCAATTCTTCTGGAGTAGTGCTGTGATTTAATTTATGTTCCTCAAAGAATACTTCCTTATTTTCATGATTTGTAACCAAAAAAGAAAGCCCGTTCAATGAAATTTGAACGGACAGTCTTAGTTGTATTCTTGATATGTTGTTAGTGCTTGACAGAGTCGTAAATTTTTGGCCAGTTTCCAGTTGTATTAACATCTTCCATTGATCCAACCTTAATATATTCACCATTTACACCGTCCACTGATTGAACTTGTTTTTCTTGTGTCAACAAATCTTTGTCAAGGTCGTGTAACACAACGTCTTTTGAAACTCTAGCTTCAAACACAGAATAAACCGCATCGTTTCTTTCAAGGTTTCCAGCTTGTAACTCAAACTTAGCGTTTGTTCCTTCAACAGGAACATTCATCATCGTTTTATATCGATCACTGCCTCTAAAAAGGGAGTCTTTAACCAGAGTAAAGCCTAAAGTGTCAATTAATACTTCATTAATAAAGTATCCTTGATCGATTCCGTAAGCTTTGTTTCTTTCAACGTCAGCATAGCTTGTATCTCTACGTTGTGTGATTGCAAATTTAGCAGTGTCCAAAAAGCTGATCAAACTGTCAAAACTACCTGTGAATTTACCGGTAATATCTTTGTGTGCAAGCTCTGCTGCTTGAATGTCTTTTAAACTTTTAATCACTTTTTCATAGCGAGCTTCTTTTATTTTATTAAATTCCACCGGCCCCATAATGGAGCTCCAAAGTTTCCAGCCCAAAAAGATGATTAAAATCCAAAGAACAGTCTGAATTACTAATTTCATTATTTATTTTATTTAAGCGTTGATTTACGATATGGTCTATCGCAAATCTACAATTTTTTTTTGTTCGTAAAAGTTTATTCCGAAAAAAACATACCTATCTTTAAACCCCATATATATTGGCCCCTACGATGAATGTATCAGAATTATATAGTTTTCTAAAAAACGATTTCCCACATATAACAACTCCCAAACAGGATATCGCGCTACAATTGTTGTCGAAATTTGTTCTAGCCACCGATAAAAATGAGACGTTTTTACTAAAGGGATATGCTGGAACAGGGAAGACAACCATAGTGGGTGCATTGGTCAAAAACCTTCCGAAAATTAAAAAAAGATCTGTTTTGTTAGCTCCAACAGGAAGGGCCGCAAAAGTAATTAGCAACTACTCGAATAAACAAGCCTATACTATCCACAAGAAAATATATTTTCCTAAGAGTGAAAAAGGATCTGTATCTTTTACTTTAAAGGCAAATAAGCATAGAGATACAATATTTATTGTGGACGAAGCTTCCATGATTCCAGATATCAATCAAGATTCTCGACTTTTCGAAAATGGTTCGTTACTTGACGATTTAATGCATTATGTATATTCAGGACACAACTGTAAAATATTGCTGATAGGAGATTCAGCACAGCTTCCGCCGGTTCATTTGTCGATAAGCCCTGCACTAGACAGAGATCTTTTAGAAAGACAATATAACACTGAAGTTGTATTTATTGAATTAGATGAAGTTGTTAGACAACAAGAGGGAAGTGGAATTCTTGAAAACGCTACAAAAATCCGCGAACGACTAGAGGAGGAGTTTTTTGAGGATTTTAAATTTTCTGGTGAAGTTTTTCCAGATATCATTAGACCGATGGATGGGCAAGAAATAATGGACGCCATTAGCGATAGTTACTCCACATTAGGAAACGAAGGATCGGTTATTATTGTAAGGTCTAATAAAAGAGCAAATCTGTACAATCAAAGTATTCGTGAACGAATTTTATTTCAAGAGTCAGAACTTTCAGCCGGAGACTATTTAATGGTTGTAAAGAATAATTATTTCTGGGTTGACGACTCAAGTGAAGCCGGTTTTATTGCAAATGGGGATATAATAGAAGTTTTAGAAATTTTCGCCTTTAAAGATTTGTATGGCTTTCGCTTTGCAGAAGTAAAAGTGAGAATGGTAGATTATCCAAATATGAAGCCCATAGAAACAGTTCTACTCCTAGATACACTAACCTCTGAAACACCTTCCTTAAGCTATGAAGAATCTAATAGTCTGTATCAAGAAGTGATGAAAGACTATGCAAATGAAAAGTCCAAATACAAGAAATTTCTTGCGGTAAAAAACAATAAATACTTCAATGCGCTTCAAGTTAAGTTTAGTTATGCGATAACTTGCCATAAGTCACAAGGTGGACAGTGGAATACAGTATTTGTAGAACAACCTTATTTGCCAAATGGAGTTGATAAAGAGTATCTGAGATGGCTTTATACGGCTATAACTAGAGCACAAAACAAGTTATACCTAATTGGATTCCGAGATGATTTTTTCGAAGACTATTGAAGTTAATATTATACTATATGATAGCTGCTTAAAGATGATTTACTTACATTTATAATTCCAAAATAGCCTAAAATGAAGACTCTAAATCAGATTTATTTTATTACTGCAATCTTGTTTATGATGATTATGTTAACCTCATCATCTTGTGGAAGTGCTAAAGCGGTTGATTGTATAGATGAATCAAAAATAAGTATAGGGCCTTGCACCTTAGAGTACGATCCCGTTTGTGGATGCAACGGAAAAACCTATTCAAACCCATGTGCAGCTGAAAAATCTGGTCTTACTTCATGGAGTCCTGGAGAGTGTGAAACTAAAGAAAATGGCAAGAAAACACTTAGCTCTAACAATTAGAATAGTTCTAGAAGCTATAAAAATTCTTCAAAAATACCATCTACAACTTAAAACTTATTAATAACTCGACCTAACTCTTTGTGAGTTATATATTTTCGATAAAATTACTCTTTATAAAAGTGTCGTGTCTAAAAAGCTTATTGAAAAGCTACTGCGAAGAACTTAATCTTCTTATTTTTGAGATCATTTAAAAAAATTACGTCTTGAAAATAATAGCAATGATCCCCGCTCGCTATCAGGCATCGCGATTTCCTGGGAAATTAATGCAGGATTTAGCCGGAAAATCTGTAATCCTTAGAACTTATGAAGCTGCTCGCGCTACAGAACTTTTTGATGAAGTCTATGTAGTTACCGATAGTCAAATCATATTTGATGAGATTGAAGGTAATGGAGGTTTGGCAATCATGAGTAAAAAAGAGCATGAATGTGGTAGCGATCGTATTGCAGAAGCTGTAGAAAATATGGATGTCGACATTGTCGTTAACGTTCAGGGAGATGAGCCATTTACCGATAGAGAGAGCCTAGAAAAGGTGCTTTCGGTTTTCTATGAGCCTGATGCAGATAAAATTGATCTTGCATCTTTGATGACCGAAATTGACGATTGGAAAGAAATTAACGATCCTAACACTGTGAAAGTTGTTGTAGATAAGGATCAATTTGCACTTTATTTTTCTAGATCGCCAATTCCTTATCCTCGAGACAAGAACACAGATATTCAATATTACAAGCACAAAGGAATTTACGCGTTTCGGAAAGAAGCTATTTTAGACTTTTATCGTCTGCCGATGAGGTCGTTAGAAGCTGCCGAAAAAATTGAATGTATTCGTTATTTAGAATATGGTAAAAACATTAAAATGGCAATTTCAAATTCTGAAGGAGTAGAGATTGATACTCCTGAAGACCTGATTCGTGCCAATAAAATGCTTCGTAATAAAGAAACGAAAGAAGTAAATAATAAGTTTCGAAACTTTCCAATGGTTCCCAAAGTTGTTTTTGGTGAAGGAAGTTTTGAGCAACTCCCAGCTATATTGGCAGAGAAGCGAAAGCCAAATGCTCCATTTATCTTCTTAATAGATGATGTTTTTGAAGAAAACACAGAGTTTTTGGAAAGCGTTACCCTCCGATTTAACGATATGCTTTTATTTGTGTCGGCAGATGAAGAACCAAGAACGTCTCAGGTAGATGCATTAGTTTCAAAAATTAAAAGTGAATTCAAAAAAACACCTTCTGGTATTATAGGAATTGGTGGTGGAACTGTAATGGATTTAGCCAAAGCAGTTTCTATTATGCTCTCAAATAAAGGAAGTGCTTCAGACTATCAAGGATGGGATTTGGTTAAGGAAGAAGCTGTATATCATGTTGGAGTTCCTACAATTTCAGGAACTGGAGCTGAAGTTTCTCGAACAACAGTGTTAACTGGACCAGAAAGAAAACTCGGAATTAACAGCGATTTCACACCTTTTGATCAAGTAATTCTCGATCCTAATCTCACTAAAGGAGTTTCAAAAAATCAATGGTTCTACACAGGAATGGATTGTTTTATACATTGTGTAGAGTCTTTAAATGGAACGTTCCTAAATGCATTCAGCCAGAGCTATGGTGAAAAAGCCTATGATCTATGTTTAGAGATTTTCTTAGAAGATTCTTTAACTGAAAGAGAGTCGAGAGGAAAGTTAATGATGGCATCGTGGCATGGTGGGATGAGCATTGCATATTCACAAGTGGGTGTTGCACACGCTATGAGTTATGGACTTGGTTATGTTTTAGGAACAAAACACGGAATTGGAAACTGTATTGTTTTTCAGCATTTAGAAGAGTTTTATCCAAAAGATGTGTCCATTTTCAAACAAATGGTTGAAAAACATAATATAGAGATACCTCAAGGCCTTTGTAAAAACCTCACGGAAGAACAATTGGATGTTATGATAGAAGTAGCATTAGGTATGGTTCCGTTGTGGGAAAATGCTCTAGGACAGGATTGGCAAAAAACCATTACCCCAAAGAAATTAAAAGAACTATATCTTAAAATGTAAATTATAACTTAGCTTCTTACTTATGGGGATTGCCAAATTTATCTTCAACAAATTAATGGGTTGGAAAATCCGAGGAGATTTTGATCGAAAGATTAAAAAATCTGTAGTTATAGTTATCCCTCACACTAGTTGGCATGACTTTTATGTTGGAGTTTTTACTAGAAGAATTCTAAAGGTTCAAATTAACTTTGTGGGTAAAAAGGAATTATTCCGTTGGCCGTTTGGCGCTTATTTTAGATGGATGGGTGGCGTTCCTTTAGATCGTACTTCTGGACAAAATAAGGTTGAAGCGATTGCACAAATCTTTAAAAATAAAGAAGAATTTAGACTGTCTATAGCACCCGAAGGTACAAGGAAAAAAGTTTCTGTTTGGAAGACAGGGTACTACTATGTAGCCATGGCTGCCGATGTGCCCATTATTTGCGTTGCTTTTGATTATGAAAATAAAGAAGTTGTAATTCACGACGCATTCTACCCTACTGGAGATATCGAATCAGATTCTAAAAAACTTCGAGCCGTTTTTAAAGGAGTGATAGGCAAGAAAAAAGAATATTCATTTACTGATTTCTAAAGTAAAACAGCGTCTAATAGCCTGAATTTGTTAAGGTTTATTGCTTTTCATGTTAAAAAGTAGTTAAGCAATTTAGTTGTTTTATTTGGATACAATACTTTCACACAATAATTATAAAAGACAAAATTAATTATGAAAAAAGGAGCGATTTTAATGACAGTTTTCGCGAGTATTGCACTGCTGTCTTCTTGTAGTACCGATGATAAAATGGGGGGGAGCGGCCCCATCGACCTTACAATTCGGGCAACGCTTTTTGCTACAAGTAATACAATGAACTCGGTGAGTACTTTCGACTATACTCCCGAAGGCCTAATGATAAAATCCAATAGAATTTCTTCTGAAAATAATGAAGGAATTTTCTATGATGAAGATAAAGATGAGTTAGCTGTTGGTTCAGCTAGCCAGAGAGTGATAAATATATTTTCAAATCTTAAAAATGCACAAGATGGACAAGATTTAAATCTTCGAATTTCAAGTGATGGAGTTTTGCAAAATCCACGTGACCTTGTAGCAAAGGGCAATATTTACATAGTTTCAGATAATACTGATTTAGACGGAGACCCTGATACAGATGAAGGAAGGTTTTTTGTTTTTGAAAGAAATGAAAATGGATTTGGATTGCGAAATACTGTAACAGTTGATTATGCTGTATGGGGAATTCAATTAATTGGAAACGATCTTTATACTGCAGTTGATAAAACAGGTGACGTTGCAGTATTTAAAAACTTTATTGAGAGTTATACTACAGATGTAACTGCTTCTCCAGATAAGAGAATTACAATTGAAGGTATTAATAGAATTCATGGAATTGCTGAAGATAGGGGCGTTGTAGTTCTAACAGATATCGGCGGTGAGAATAACCCAAGCGACGGTGGTTTTCACATGATTAAAGAATTTGTTGCTAAATTTAACAATACGCCCGACGGAGAAGAGTTAGAACTTAATGGAAACCAAGTGAGAGTTTCAGGTAATCTAACGAAATTAGGAAATCCAGTTGCTGTAGACTACAGTTATTCTAGACGAACAGTTTATATTGCAGAACGTTTAAACGGCAATGGTAAGATTTTATTCTTTACGGATGTAGAAGCTGGAGGTGGACTTTCTCCTTCATTAGAAGTTGATTTTAAAGGAGCTTCATCTGTATTCTTTATAGAAAGATAATAGTTCAAATATTTCATAAATAATAAAAGTCACCTTGTTGAGGTGGCTTTTATTAATTTATAAAGAGATGTTATTCCTCTGTTGATTCTTCCATTGTATGATATACATTCTGAACGTCATCGTCTTCCTCAATCTTTTCTAGAAGATTTTCAACGTCAGCCATTTCTTCAGCGTTCAACTTTTTGGTTACTTGCGGGATTCTTTCAAATCCAGAAGATAGGATTTCAATGTTTGTTTCTTCAAGATACGACTGGATGTCTCCAAAACTTTCGAAAGGAGCATAGATCATGATGCCATCTTCATCTTCAAATATTTCCTCAAGTCCATGATCGATAAGTTCTAATTCTAATTCTTCAATGTCTAATCCTTCAGGGTTAATTCTGAAGTTACATGTGTGATCAAACATAAATGAAACAGAACCTGAAGTTCCAAGACTTCCATCACATTTGTTGAAGTAGCTTCGAATATTAGCAACTGTTCTTGTGTTATTATCTGTAGCGGTTTCAATTAGGATTGCAATACCATGAGGCGCATATCCTTCAAATAAAACTTCTTTATAGTCGCCAAGGCTTTTGTCGCTAGCTCTTTTAATTGCCCGCTCAATATTATCCTTGGGCATGTTTACCGACTTGGCATTTTGAATTACAGCTCTAAGCCTAGAATTTGAATCTGGGTCAGGACCGCCTTCTTTTACCGCAATTACGATGTCTTTACCAATTCTTGTAAAAGCTTTGGACATTGCTGACCAACGCTTCATTTTTCTTGCTTTTCTAAATTCGAAAGCTCTTCCCATTTCTACGCTGTTTTTAAGTCTAAGTTTATGATTTCATGCTATATAGTTAGCCGAAGTTAAGAGTGATTTTTGTGAATGCAAATATAAAAAAATCAATTCCGAATTTATCAAAAAATGTTTCACCAATGTTTGAAAAATATTTTTTCTAAATAATTGACATTGAGTTGTATTAAGTTGGATTGCAGCGTGTTACCCATTGAGTTCGTCAATTATCTTAGCGAGTTCAAAATCTTTTTCAGTTACACCATCGGCATCATGGGTGAATAGAAAGATTTCTAAAGAATTATATATGTTACTCCATTCCGGATGGTGCTGAAGTCTTTCTGCTTCAAAAGCAATTCTTGTCATTGCAGAAAACGCTTCCTTAAAGTTTTCGAACTCAAAAATAGTGTGCAAGGCACCATCAGTATAGTCCCAACCTTCAAACTCTTTTAATCTTTCTGTAATTTCTTGTTCTGATAGTACTTTCATGTTTTCTAAAATTATTTTGGGTTTCTAAACTTGGATTTATATGACAGAAACTATGGTCTCATCAAGACTTGACTCTTCAATTACTTCAGAAATTGTTATTTGATAGTTGCTGTCTAACTTGTTGTGTTTCGGCAATAAAGCACTGTATCTGTCTTCATTACTGCTAAAAACACTTTTAAAGATAGGCATTCTATCACTGATTTTAGATGATATTTCTTTAAAAAGCTCATCGTGATGAACCATGTCGTTGCTCGCTAAATGATAAATACCTCTAAGAGAGTGATTGATTATAAAGTGAATTTGTAGCACTAATTTATTGATGGTTGTAGCTGTAACAATCAAATTCGGGAATACCTCAAAAGCCGCCCGATGACGAATGCATTGTCTTAAATGAAAAATCATTGGTGAATTCACGCCCAAAACCATTGGCAGCCGAATAATAGTGGTTTGTTCTGGAATGTTCTCTAGAAATAATTTCTCAATAGATATTTTAAATTTTCCTAAGTCAGTTTCAGACAATGGAAAATCGTTTTCATAAGAAGGGTGTAAAGGCTTGGCGTTAAATACTTCGGAAGTAGAAAGAAAAATTATACTACAATTCGAGTTTTGAAGGATATAGCTTTCAATTTCTTTGTGGACTTTAAGCTGACTGTCATAACTGCCTTTTATAGCAGAAATAATAACTGTTGGTTGTGTTTTTTCTAGAAATGGACTTAAGGAATCTTTTTCAACACAAAAGTTGAGAAACACTTTGTTTTCAGAGAAGTTGCCGTGCTGTTTGCAATAGGTTCCAAATACCTTAAAATAGGATAGGAGCTCTTTATACAGTGCATTACCGATAAAGCCGCTCCCTCCCAAAATCAAAACTCGGTGCTTGTTTTGCTTCTCCCTCATCAAAAAATCCTACTTCATTTTCTCGCTCAACTTTGGCGAAACTTGAATGTCGTTATAATTAACCTTTGTAAAATGGAGTTTTTACAATTTTTGCTGCAACAGGTTTATTTCTAATTTTAATAAACACTTCAGTATCTGGAGCGCTATTTTCAATTGTAACATAACCTAAACCAATTGCTTTGTTTAATGAAGGAGCCATTGTACCACTAGTAACAACACCTATTTTATTGTCGTCTTTGTCTACAATTTCATAGTCTTGACGAGGAATTCCTCTGTCGATTAATTCAAAACCAATTAGTTTATTTTTAATGCCTTCTTCTTTTTCTTTTTTGAGGTTTTCAGAGTTTACAAAATCTTTTGTGAATTTAGTAATCCATCCAAGACCTGCTTCAAGAGGAGAGGTGGTTTCGCTAATGTCGTTTCCGTAAAGGCAGAATCCCATTTCTAATCTCAAAGTGTCGCGAGCTGCAAGGCCTACAGGTTTAATCCCGAAGTCTTTTCCTGCTTCAAATACCTTATTCCAGATTTGCTCTACTTCGTCATTTTTACAGTAAATTTCAAATCCACCGCTTCCTGTATATCCAGTAGCACTGATGATTACATTTTCTATACCTGCGAAATCAGATACTTTGAAGTTGTAGAACTTGATAGCACTTAGGTCTTCAGACGTTAAAGATTGCATGGCTTCAATAGCTTTTGGACCTTGAATTGCTAGTAAAGAATACTCGTCAGAAAGATTTCGTAATTCAGCACCCACAGTGTTATGTTTTGTAATCCACTCCCAATCTTTATCAATATTAGATGCGTTTACAACTAGAAGATATTTGTCTTCGTTTAATCTGTAAACAATAAGATCGTCTACAATACCGCCTGTTTCGTTAGGGAAGTAGCAGTATTGCGCTTGTCCAACAGCAATTTTGGAAGCATCGTTACTTGAGACCTTTTGAATTAAATCTAATGCTTTAGGACCAGAAACTAAAAACTCACCCATGTGTGATACGTCAAAAACACCTACTCCAGTTCGGACGGTTTCATGTTCAATTTTCACGCCTTCGTATGAAACGGGCATATTATATCCTGCAAATGGAACCATTTTAGCTCCTAATTTTTCATGTATATGGGTAAGCGCAGTGTTTTTCATAATATTCAATTTTTCAATTCAATTAATAATGCAGTTTGTTGTAAAAATAGCTTCTTAAACTGGTTTGACAAAAGTACCATTTTTGGCAAAAGCTTGCGTGTATTTAGGCAGCTTTGTTTTTCTATAATTGGGCGTTAAAATCAAATTTATAAATGAAATTTTGTTATGTTATAAGTACTTTTAAAATAAAAAAGAATGTCTTACACTGTTTCTAAAAATCCGTACACTGGAAAAGAAGTAAAAACCTTTAAGAATCACACAAGTCAAGAGGTTTTAGATAGTATTGACCTTGCAGACAAAAGGTTCTATAGTTGGCGTGAAACTTCCTTTACTCAAAGAAAAAAATTGATGCTTTCGGTGGCTTCTGAGTTAAGAAGCAATAAAGTGAATTATGCCGAAACAATGACCTTGGAAATGGGGAAACCAATTTTTCAAGCAATTGCAGAAGTAGAAAAGTGTGCTTGGGTTTGTGAATATTATGCCGAAAATGCTGAAAAACAACTTCAAACCGAAGAAATAGAAACAGAAGCCGATAAAAGCTATGTTAAGTATGAACCACTTGGAGTGATTTTAGCTGTAATGCCTTGGAATTATCCTTATTGGCAGGTGTTTAGATTTGCTGTTCCTGCTTTAATGGCTGGGAACGTAGCTATTCTGAAACATGCGTCAAATGTATTCGGGTGTGCGTTGAACATTGAAAGTGTTTTTAAAAAAGCAGGATTTCCAGAACATTGTTTTACAACTTTATTGGTTGGAAGTGACTCAGTGGAAAAAATCATTGAAAATGAAAAAGTTAAAGCCGTTACTTTAACAGGAAGCGGTCCTGCCGGGGCTTCTGTAGCTTCTATAGCTGGAAAAAATATTAAAAAAACTGTTTTAGAACTCGGAGGGAATAACGCACTTATCGTATTGAAGGATTGTGAAATGGACAAGACCCTTGAAACATGTGTAAATGCAAGGTTTCAAAATGCAGGTCAAAGTTGTATAGCTGGAAAAAGACTACTAATAGATGAATCTATTGCTGATGAATTTATTGAAAAATTAGTAGATAAGGTGAAATCTTTAAAGAGTGGAGATCCGCTTGATAAAGACACTTATTTAGGAACTATGGCTCGAGAAGATTTAGCGGAAGAAATAGAGATGCAAGTAAACGATTCTATTAAAGCTGGTGCAAAATTGGAAATAGGAGGGAAGAGGCAAGGCGCGTTTTTTGAGCCAACTATTTTAAGTGGAGTTACAGAAGATATGGTTGTCTTTAAAGAAGAAACGTTTGGACCGATACTTTCAGTAACTACTTTTAAAACCATTGAAGAAGCTATCGATCTTTCTAATAACTCAAAATTTGGATTAGGTGTTTCGGTATTTACTAAAAATACAGATGAAATAGAAAAGCTGATACTGCAATTTGATGAAGGTGCCGTATTTATTAACGAGTTAGTTAAAAGCGACCCGAGGCTTCCTTTCGGTGGAATAAAGCAAAGCGGTTACGGACGTGAACTTAGCTCCCACGGAATACAAGAATTTGTGAATAGAAAAACAGTTTATATTTATAAATAAATTTACAGTTGTAAGTATATCATTTTTGTAATCATTATAGAAAATATAAAAATAAGATAGATGAATTTTCACACTAGAAAATGGATTAAACCAGAGGATTTAAACCCAAATGGAACTCTCTTTGGAGGTCGTTTGCTCGAATGGATTGATGAGGAAGCTGCTCTTTATGCAATTATTCAACTTGAAAATCCTCGTACTGTAACTAAGTTTATGAGCGAAATAAACTTTATAAGCTCTGCTAAAAAAGGAGATATTATTGAAATTGGTCTTGATATAACCAAATTTGGAAATACCTCCATTACTTTATGCTGTGAGGTTAGAAATAAAATGACACGCGAAGTGATTATCAGTATTGAAAAAATCACAATGGTGAGTTTAGATGAAAACGGTAAACCTACACCTCATGGTAAAGTTAGGAAGGAGTTCGTAAAAGATAGGTTGGCAGAATAAATTTTAGAGTAGTTACTCTTTGCTTTCAAACATCTTTAAATCTCTAACATCCTTTCCAGTTGGAAGTTCAAATACTTCTAAGTCAAAATAGGGAAGAGCAGCGAATATGTGATCGAAAATATCTGCTTGGATTCTTTCGTAATTCACCCATCTTTTGTCTTTACTAAAGCAATATATTTCAATTGGTAGACCTTTTTCAGTTGGTGCTAAGTGTCTAACCATAAGAGACAATTCTTTGCTAATAGCTGTGTTTTCCTTAAGAATAGAGTCTATATAGTTTCTGAAAATTCCGAGGTTTGTTTGGTTTCGACCGTTAATTTGAATGGTTTTATCTGCACCAACTCGCTCGTTGTGTTTGTCAATATCTCTTTGCCTATGCTCTATATAAGGTTTTATTAGACTAATTTTTTTAAACCTTTCTAAGTCTTCATCAGAAAGAAATCTAATGGATGATTGTTTAATATAGATTGCGCGTTTAATTCTTCTACCTTCACTTTCTTCCATTCCTCTCCAGTTTTGAAAGGAGTCTGAAATCAAGCTATAAGTTGGGATTGTAGTAAAAGTCTTATCCCAGTTTTGAACCCGAACGGTTGCTAAACTAATTTCTACAACAAAACCATCAGCTCCAAACTTATTGAAAGTAATCCAATCGCCAATTCTAACGATATCGTTTACTGAAATCTGAATACTAGCAACAAATCCTAGAATAGTGTCTTTAAAGATGAGTAGAATAATGGCTGATGCTGCACCTAAAGTAGCCATACTCATTATCGAGTAGCCGGTGAGTAGTTGAATTATCCAAAAAATGCCGATACCCCATGCAAAAATCATGAGCACTTGGACGTAGCTTTCCATGGGCTTGTCACGGAACCGATCCATTCCAAATAAATATCTGTGAGTGGTTCTAAGAATACTTCTAAAAATCAGCACCCAAAGAACTACCAGATATACTTTTAGCAAAACCATTACCAATTTGCCTATTTCAGGCATATCTTCAAAGACAATGGGAGTTAAAACCCACAGTAATGAAATAGGTAATAGTCTGGAAACATATCTTGGAAAGTTGCTTTCTACAAGATAGTTATCAAAAGTAGTTTTGGTTTTATCGCTGAAAACTGTGAAGGCTGTTACAATAAATCGACGGAATAGGATATAGGCCGTGATTAAGACAACTGTAACAATGGCGACGTTGATTATTACATTTAAAAATATAGCCCATTCCTCAAACATGCCTTGTTCAATAAGGTAGTCTTGAATATATACGCTGTATTTATTTAAAGCTTTTTTAATCATTTCAGATATTTACGTTCAGCATAAAATGGCCCGAAGGGTAATACGGAGCAAAGAATGACAATTAATAGAGTCCGAATTGACCAATTAAATTTTTCATACATGAAATATGCACCAATAATATATAGCACGAATAGTATTCCGTGTGCCATACCAACAGATTGAACCATTTGTGGCATATCCCAAATGTATTTTAGAGGCATTGCAATTCCTAAAAGAACAAGGAAAGATATAGCTTCTAGTGAGCTAATGAGTCTAAATGCTTTAACTGATTTTTCCAATATATTATAGTTTTTTGCAAAGATACTATAAGTGGATTGGAAGACTAAATATTATGGCACGATTATCTGCAGAAGTATTAATTGATAGAAGTGATTTAAAAGTCTAAAATTGCTTTATAGCTTTAGAAAGAGTGCATGTTTTTAGTGAATTATTCACAAGGTAGAGGTGTATTCATGATTGAATAGCTATAATTTTTATTATAACTAAAATGCCACCATTCAGTTCTAATTGGATTAAAGCCAAATTTACGCATGCCTTCAAATAACATTTTTCGATTGTCGAGTATTTCTTTTGGAAAGTTATAGTTGTCTATATGCGCTGTTTTTCCAAAATGATCATAGTCGCTGCCCATTTCAACATAACAACCTTCTAAAGTTTCCAAAGTCATATCTACAGCGGCACCGCGATTGTGTATAGATCCTCTTCCGTAGGGATTTCCAACATATCCTGGTCTTGGCATTTTATTCCACATTTTCTTCTGAACGTCTAAAGGTCGGTAACAGTCGTAAATTTTTATTCTATATCCTTTTTCATGAAAGTATTCGTTTGCTGCAGTTAAGGCCTCTGCAACTTCTGGGCGAAGCAAACACTTGGCACAATCATAAAGTGTTTCGTTTAAAAAGTTATTTGGAGTGGCGTATCTAATTTCAAAAGCAAATTTGTCAGAGAGCTCCTCTATATCTACTAAAGGTTCTTGAAGCATTTTCCATGAAGAAAAAGTGATAGATAAAACTCCTAGAATGATTAATATATAATACCTCATTTCTTACAATTCTAAAAACATTTGTGGTTTTCTGAAAATTCAAGTTTCTAAAGCTCTCCAATATTAACGATTTATGGGGAAATTATAGACTAATAAAAGGGTTCACAATTTGTAACTTTGTGGAAAACAATAAATATGAAAAATTTAAAGTCTAAAGTAGCAATTATAACAGGTGGAACCAAAGGTATTGGATACGGAGTTGCTGAAGCATTGATGCGTGAAGGAATAAATGTAGCGATTACAAGTAGATCAAAAGAAGCAGCAGAGGATGCTGCAAAGCAATTAAACTCTAAGGTTGAAAATGGCGGTGAAGCTCTAGGATTAGAAGCTGACGTTCGTGATTTTGATAGTCAGAATAAAGCAGTAGAAGCTGTTGTTAAAAAATTTGGAAAAATTGACGTGGTTATAGCTAATGCCGGTTTAGGGCATTTTGGTTCTGTTGAGGATTTATCTGTTGAACAATGGAAAGAAACTATAGATACAAACCTTTCGGGAGCTTTCTATACTTTGAAAACAACATTAGAACAATTGAAAGCCAATAAAGGATATTATATAACAATTTCGAGCTTGGCAGGAACTAATTTTTTTAAAGGAGGAAGTGTTTATAACGCGAGTAAGTTTGGCGTTACAGGGTTTACACAAGCAGCAATGCTTGATTTACGCGACTACGGAATAAAAGCAACTACTATAATGCCTGGTTCTGTTTCAACACATTTCAATGGAAACGAACCTAATCAGAAAGATGCTTGGAAAATACAAAAAGAAGATATTGGTAAGCTAGTGGTTGACTTGCTGAAAATGCACCCACGCACTTTGCCAAGTAAAATAGAGGTGCGTCCTACAACGCCTCCAAGCAAATAATTTTAAACATAGAGATTTTCTAAACAAAAAAGCGACCAATTGAGGTCGCTTTTTTTTAGATATGTTCTGTAAATTAATTTGCAGATAACAAGGCTAGGAATTTATCAAGGTTTGGTAGGATAACGATACGGGTTCTTCTGTTAGTAGCACGTCCTTCTGCACTGTCATTTTCTGTTAGTGGGTGATAGCTACTTCTTCCAGCAGCAATTAACTTGGCAGGATCTACATTGTAGTTGTCTTGTAGTTTGCGAATTACAGCAGTTGATCTAGCAACACTCAGCTCCCAGTTGTCCTTAACATAAGAACCTGGTTTTACGGTCTGGCTATCGGTATGACCTTCAACCATAACTTCTAGTGCAGGTTCAGAATTAATCACTTCTGCTAATCGTTCTAATAGACTGTTTGCTTTAGAGTTTACAATTGCACTTCCCGATCTGAATAATAATTTATCGGAGATAGTAATCATTACAACTGTTTCGTCTATTGTAATGTCTATATCATCTTCCTCACCTGCAGCTATCAAGCTTGTGTCTAGATTTTTCTTAAGGTTGTGGGAGATAATTAGATTCATTGAATCTTTAAGAGTTTTTGCTTGAGCAAGCTCTTTGGAGTCTACATTAGCCAATGCTTTCCTCATGTTTTCCTTGTCATTTTCAGAAATTACAACCCCATCAATGTTTTGAAGTCGTTTGTTGTTGGTGTCGGAAAGTGACTGGATTTTTGCGTTGTAACTAGCTACGCGTTCTTCAATCTTAGCATATTTTGCTTCGATTTGCTCTTTTTCCATTTGGGTTTTGGTAAGAGTGGATCGTGTGTTGTTGTATTGATTTTCTAATTCAACATATTTCTTTTTCGAAACACATGACGTTGTAAATACCGTCAATCCAACTAGTGATAATGCAACAATTTTTTTCATAATGCTTAGTTTTTTATGGTTTGTTTTCACAAATATACCGGCAAGCACTACCAAAAATTAGTTAACGGATGCTATACTTTTGTTAAATGAAAACCTAAAGAAACTCTTAAAATACGTAGCCTAATAGCACATAAAGGATAATGAATACAACTACTACTCCAATACATCCACATTTGCCACCACCAATCTTTTTGGCGCCCCAACCTGCTAATAAAACTCTAAGTAATTTTTTCATAGTGAGATAAATTTGATGTTTTTAATAGTTAAAATGTCATAATAAGGATGAAAGCATCAGTGTGCCTATAATCCATAATATTATAGATAAAATTCCTCCAAGAATAAAGAAATGTTTGAATTTGTAGAATCCCATACCATATATTAGAGTATTTGTTTGATATCCTACAGGTGTGAAAAAACTGAAATTTGCACCAAATAGCACAGATAGAATAAACGGTTTCATAGAAAGGTCTAATCCTATGGCTACAGCAATAGCTATAGGAGTCATTATAATGGCAGTAGCGTTGTTGCTCACCACACTGCTTAAAAGCATGGATATAAGGAAGACTATTCCAATAGAAACAATATTAGACTGATTGCCGAGGAAATTTAACAGGAAGTCGGAAATTAGTTTGTCGGCTCCAGTGTTATTCATGGCGATTCCAAGTGGAATCATTCCGGCGAGCAAAAAGACAATTTGCCAGTTAACTCTATGATATACATCGTTTAGGTTTAAGCATCGGGTTAGAAGTAATAGAGCAACTCCTGTAATGGCGCTGACAAGGATATTAAGAACTCCACTTGCGGCTAAGCCTATAACGACCAAGAGAATTGTAAAAGATAGTATTTTCTTTTTCGAATTGGGAAAAGACATCACTTTGTGTTCTCTAAGGATTGCTACATTCTCCATTTCTTGAAGGCTGCTTATATTGTCTTTTTTAACTTCTACCAATAGACGATCACCTGGTTTTAGAGTTATTTGTTCAATGTTCTTTCGCACAAGTCTCTCCTCGGTATTTCGGATGTTCCTTCTTTTCTTTATTGCAATAGGCAATGCATTTTGAAAAGAGAGGCTTCGAAGTTGTTTTAATGTCTTACCAATTAGAATAGAGCCAGGCAGAATGAGAAGTTCCACAAGACCAAAATCTTCTTGCTTTTTATCCTTGTCATCATTTGATTCTTTTAATTTTTGCCTAACACTAATTCCTTCAGCTTCATTCATTTCTGATAGTGTTTCTACATCACACATAAGAAGAAGCTTATCGTTTTCCTTTAAAGTAATATATCGGCCAGGAGCATTTGTAATTTGTCCTTTTCGGGTGAGTTTTAATATGGATATTTCACGATTGGTATATAGGAAAGTGTCTTCAATTTTTTTACCGATTAAATCAGAGTCTTTATCTAATACAATAGTTGTTACAAAGTTTTCGAGATTATAAGAGTCTTGTAGGTTTTCCTTTTTGTCCTTAGGAAGCCATTTGGATGCAATAGTAATTACGATAACTCCAACAATTAGAAAGACGAATCCAAAAGTAGAGAACTCAAAAAATGAAAAACTCTCTGCACCTAAATCTTTGGCTACCGAGTTAACAATTAGATTTGTTGAAGTTCCCATCAATGTACAGCTACCGCCCAAAATACCAGCAAAGGAAATGGGCATAAGCAATTTTGCTTGAGAGAGATTAAAGCGTCTACTGAGTTCGGATATAATCTTAATAAAAACAATTACTACAGCTGTTGTGTTTATGAAAGCTGAGATGCCTCCAGTAATAAGCATAATTACAGGCAACAGTATAAAAAGAGGGAGAGTGTGAAGGTTTTTCAAAAGACGAGCCATAGAAGTTATTACTCCATTGTCTTCTAAGGCAATAGAAATAATCAATAAAGAAAGGACTGTGATAGTGGCCGAGTTTGAGAATCCTGAAATCGCTTCTTCAGGAGAGACTAAGCCTGTCAAAGCTAGGGAAGCGATGATAAAGAAGGCAATTTTATCAACAGGAAATATCTCAAACGCAAATAGAAATATGGTTATTATCAGAATAGAAAAAACGAGTATTATTTCTGTAGTCATCGGTAGTGTATTCTACCATATAAAGATAACCTCTGAAATAATACTCGCTCCTAATAAACTCTTAAAATATTGAATTCTCAATATTTTAATAAAATTAAACCTAGCCTAAATACTTCTTAAGTATGTGACTTTTAGAAGTTTGTCGTAGTCTTCTAATAGCTTTTTCACGAATTTGACGAACTCGCTCTCTACTCAAATCGAATGTATCTCCAATTTCTTGAAGTGTCATTGGAGGCTGTCCACAAAGTCCGAAGTTAAGTTTCACAACGTCAGCTTCACGTGGAGCTAATGTGTCTAGTGCGCGGTTAATTTCAATACGCAATGATTCGTGCATTAAGTTTTTATCTGGGTTCGGGCTTTCGCCAGAGCTCAATACGTCGTATAGGTTGTTATCGTTTTCACCTTCTTGGAAAGGAGCGTCCATCGAAAGGCTTCTCGTAGCATTTTTTAATGAGCTTTTAACTTTCGACTCACTAAAGTCTAATTCTTTAGCTATTTCTCCAGCAGTAGGTACTCTTTCGAATTTCTGCTCAAGATATATAGATGCTTTTTTAATTTTATTAATATCGCCAATCTTGTTAAGTGGTAGTCTAACCACTCTAGACTGTTCTGCAATAGCTTGTAGAATAGCTTGGCGAATCCACCAAACTGCGTATGAAATAAATTTAAAACCCCTGGTTTCATCAAATCGTTTAGCTGCTTTTACAAGCCCTAGGTTTCCTTCGTTAATAAGGTCAGGAAGGCTAAGTCCTTGATTTTGGTATTGTTTAGCTACCGAAATCACAAATCGCAGGTTAGCTCGACTCAGTTTATCTAACGCACGTTGATCTCCTTCGCGAATGCGTTGGGCCAACTCCACTTCCTCTTCGGCCGTAATTAAATCAATCTTACTTACATCCTGTAAATAGCTGTTTAAGGATTTGGTCTCGCGGTTAGTTACCTGCTTGGTGATTTTAAGTTGTCTCATAGTCTAAATAGGGTTTAATTTTAAAGGGAGAGCATTATACCACTTTTTGCCGTGATTTCCAAAAAGTTAACATAGTTTGTTAAAATTTGAATAACGCTTAATTTTTGATTACATTCGATAAAAAATTTATGAAAAATTCAAAAATCATTTTTACTGCCCTGTTACTTGCTTTTTCTAGCGTAGGATATGCCCAAAAGGCTACTGAAGCGAATAAGCCTTCAGATTCACCATTAGATTTTTCTCAGCCCGCGAATATAGTGCTTTTTATTGTACTTCCGGTGGTTATCATCATTTTATATTTCGTTTGGAGGCGAGCAAAGCGAAACGATAGTGAAGAATAATCCTATTTAGCATATTTTTGTGCGTAATTTTCATTGTTACTTTTGGTTCGGTTCTTGTTATTAAACTATAAAAATATAGTTATGAGAAAGTTTTTGATTGTGATGGTTTTTCTATTCAGTTCTATTTCAATAATGGCTCAAATAGAAATACCTAATAATTCTACGAGATTTGAACCAACTCAACCCAATAACAATACACCAACAGGTTTTGAAATACCTGCATCTAGAGCTCCTGGACTCACAGTTCCAAGAAATCCAAGAACAACAACTCAACTCGATTTAGGAAAAGAAGAGGAGAGAAAAATCAATATGATGGGAGATGATGGATTAATGGAGTATAACTCGAATATAACACCAAAATATTTCACTAAGGACAAAGAAGAAAAGCCTGAGTACGGTAAAGACATGTATCTTGGTGATTTCAAAACGAATGCTAAAACAGTGTCAATCCTATATCGCGATCATGAATATGTTGATGGCGATAGAGTTAGGGTTTATGTAAATGGAGAAGTTGTTGTAAATAACGTAATGTTAGAGGGGAGCTTTCGAGGTTTTGACACGCCACTTCAAGATGGATTTAATAGAATAGAATTTGAAGCGCTTAATCAAGGAACTTCAGGGCCAAATACAGCCCAATTGCAAGTTCGAGATGAAATAGGAAATATTCTTGCTTCCTATGAATGGAATCTGCTAACAGGTAGAAAAGCAACGGCTATAATTGTAAAGCAATAGCTCCTGTTTTCTTAAAGATACTATTGTATATTTCTAAATATACTTCGCGATTTAATAAATCACCCTCTTTTCAAGTGCTTTCCTCAAAATAATCTATTTTTTTAAGATAGTTTTGGCTGGCCGACCTTTTGTGTTTCATCAAGAAGAGTTATCTTTAGACTATACAGGTTCTATAAAATACGTTTGATATCTATTTTAGTTTCAAATTATTTTTAAAGCCGAAAACTCCGTCTAAGTATTAAAAGATTCAGTTATGAAAAAAGTATTAATCGCATTAGATTATAATCCGAATTCTGAAAAAGTAGTCAAAAAGGGTTATGAACTTGCCCAATTGATGGATGCGGAAATTGGTTTACTACATGTGCTTTCTGATGTGAGGTATTACGGAATGCAGTATGAACCATTTATGGGGTATGAAGGATATGCTTTCCCTGTTGATTATAATATTCAAGAAGAGTTTGTAAATGTAGCTAAGGATTATTTAGAAAAGACAGCGAAACATTTAAACGGAAAAAACATTGAAACGCATTTAATTGAAGGCGATACGGCTAAAAAGATTTTAGAATTTGCAGACCAATGGGATGCCGATGTTATAGTAATGGGAACCCACAGCCATAGTACTTTAGAGAAG
>DATGMT010000037.1:0-2485 GCA_035307265.1 Aequorivita sp. | reverse complement strand
ATCCCAGTAACTTACCTTGTATTTAAATCCTCGATTGGCATAACCGCCAGCCTGATGTAGGTATTCCATTTCTAAAAGATCACGCATAAAGCGGTGCATCTGCGTTTTACTGATTCTTAAAGCTTGGCGGATTTCTCTTTGCGTAAATTCATAATCCTTGCCATGCTTGTTAATGTACTTTTTCAAATCTTCATAAAAGAGTCTTAGACTCCCATCCAGTTCATCCACTTTTAAGATGATGCTATCAAACATAATTTCAATTGCGATTTGAAGATCTTCTTTTGCTGAGATTAATCGCCCTTGCTTGTCTTTCTGTCTTTGGTATTGATTAAGTAGCGTAATTTGCTTTACAAAGCTTTGAAAGTTACTGTTGAGTCTTCGGATTTTAAAAGCTTCCTCTGGCAATTTCATTTTACTGGCAAAAGGATTAATCACTTCCATTGGTTTTAATAATCGGATACAGTTCTGCAGAAGCGTTTGAATTTTATCTTTTTGATTGGCTTTTATTTCTCCCGCTGCTTTCTTATTTTGATGATCTATAATTTTGGCCGTCTGCTCCTTACTTTCATCCACGGCTATCACAAAACAACGGCTTAGATTATCCTCATAAATTGCACCTTTTGTTGTGGCTGCCATACTGCTAATCGGACCTTTTACCACTCTAATCTGCGTTCTATAACTTCCGTATTCAGTATCTTTTGCACTCACCGAACTTCTCAGTTCATCATTACTTTGAAGTTCTCTAAAGGCAAGTTCTGCTTCATCTTTTAAGCCGTCATAATCTTCAATAACCACCAGTTTGTTTTGTAGATCATACTCTCCATAATTATAAAAACTGCTCTCTGTAACTCTGGTTAAGCGAATCACGTTTTCGAGTGGCATAAAGTCCGTAATTTGTCTAACAAGATGCGTTTTCCCACTTCCAGAACTTCCCTGAACTAAAGCGTGAAGGGTGTTTTCAAATTTATGACTGACTGCAATACAAAATAAAAACACTCGGTTTCCCTGTTCTCCAATTACTCCAGACTGACCAATCAGCTCATTAATCTTTTGGATCAAATCATCGCTTTTCAAAAGCTTAAAAGCCTCTCCTTTTTCGATTTCAGGGATGATGTAATGTTTTTCTTGCTCCTTTTCTTCCTTTTCCTTTATCTGCTCTTCTCTATATTCATCCAGTAAATCAGCCAAGTAATTTAAATCTTGTTCCAGTAAATCGGCTCTTAGTTCCAACTTTTCAGAAGATTCCCGAGCGATTTTCTCTACCTGCTTATCTTCATATAAATCAAGTCTTACACGGCTCTTTTTTCTTGTTTCAAGGTGGATAATATGCAGACTTATCACCAGTCTATCCAGTCCGTTTTTTGCTATTCCTCCCTTGATTTCATACTTGGCCGTATCGGTTTGGTATTTTAAATTGTATTTGTGGTTTGTGTCAAGTTTATATGTGTTTTGGGATTCAGGTAGTTTTTTGTTGTCAGTAGATTGTTCTTGTTTATCCTCATTTTCCGCTGTCTCTTCTGAAAACAAAAAAACTTCTGACTTTTGGATTAGATCAATAAATAATTCAGGCTTATGAGATTGGGAGAGCTCATTTATATCTGTTCCATCAGGAGTTTGAACGATTTTTATTGTGGTTTCTGAAAACAAGCTTTTTAAATACTTCGCATGCTTTAAATTGGCTTCTTTCCCACTTTGGTCACCATCAAAAAACAAAATGAGTTCCTCTAAACTTTCGACTTGTTGGATGGCGTGAATATGTTCAGCTGTAAGTCCGTTTGTGCCATACAAAGAAATTAAAGCATAGCTTTCTGTAATTTCTTTGATGTTGAGTAAAGTTGCCGTATCAATTACACTTTCGGTTAAAATCAGTTTTTTTGCCCCTCGATTTGGATAGCCTGGATAAAGTCCGCTTCTGTTTTTACTATAAAAATGACTTCCTCCAGTACTTCTTACCGATCTTCCATACAAAGAGACAATGTCTCCCCTTTCATTTTTCAAAGGAAAAGTAATGCAACCACGTAAATAATTAAACCTTGAACTTTTAAAAGCATTGTAACCGATCTCAAGACTTTTCCAATCAAGGTTTCGGCTTTCGGCGTATTTCCTTGCTGTGATACTGGCTATAAAGCTGCTTTGCATTTGCTCAAAGTCGCTTTGGTAGTTTGGTTTTGTTGCGGTTTGGGATTGGGTTAAATTTTCTTGATTTACTTCTCCAGTTCTCTCTTGTAACCAATCCAAAGCTTTAGGAAGTTCTAAAGATTTGTATTTCTTAACCAGTTCCACTACATCCATCGTTCCTGCCGAGCAATTCCCACTAAAACACGTTACAATTTGCTTTTCTTTGGAAAACTGAAAACTCGGTGTTTTATCATTGTGAAAAGGACAATGCGCTTTTCCATGCTTATCGATTTTTATTCCGAGTTCTTCACCGATCTGTAAAATGTCGAGTTTGCTTTTGAGAGATGGGATGTTCATTGTTGAAAAA
>DATGMT010000036.1:0-4248 GCA_035307265.1 Aequorivita sp. | reverse complement strand
GAGAACTGAAAGAACACACCACTCATAACCGGCCTTAGATCGTCGTTTCCGGAAGCAAAAATCGTCTTGCTTATAGCTGTTGAAAGAACGTCTCCTTGAACTGTTGTAGAGGATGGGTCTTTTAATTCAACTACGTTAGGGAAGTCTTCTGCATCGGCATAGGCTAAAGCATATTTACCGTGGTTAGAGCTAATTTCAATAGTGCTATTGTCTTCAATAGTAAAAGTTAAAGGTTGCTCTGGAAATGTTTTTAGGGTTTCTAAAAGTAATCTGGCAGGAATACAAACCATTCCTTGATCGGTGCTTTCAACTTCTAGCTTAGATGAAATAGTAGTCTCTAAATCGGAAGCAGAAACAGTGAGATTGTTATTGTCTAAATTGAATAAGAAATTATCTAAAATAGGCAGGGTATTGTTGTTATTGATAATTCCGCCCAATACTTGTAGTTGCTTTAATAAATATGAACTGGATACGATAAATTTCATTATATATATGTTTTATGAAAAAATTCTAATTTAATGGATTTGTCTGAAATTTTAAAATATACTAAAATAAAAGACCTGTTAAGAGCCTAACTACAAATATATTTCAAATGAAGCTCGGGTTAAAACAAACTTATCAACATTTACTTACTGTATTTTCTTTTGCGATAGAAGTTAAAAGAGATGCCAAAAATTGCTAATAACCCCAATGGCATCAGTAGATTTAAGGCTTGCCACTTGCTTCTTTCTTCTGCAGCAAGGAGTGTATCTAAAAATGGAATGGCAATTTTACGGGTTCGAATGTTTATAAGTCCGCTGTCGTCTAAAAGGTAATTGACAGTATTCAGCAAAAACTCCTTATTTCCGTAAAAGGAATTAGTCATTTTATCAAAGCCTAATTCCAACGGACGATTTCCTTGCAGTTGGTTTCTGATTATATCTCCATCGCTAATCACTACCATTTTTGTGTTGCGACCGTCGTCTATATTTTGCAACCCACCTTCTAATTTTACAGGTTTCACTCTGTTCTTAAATACAGAGGTAAAATTCCCTTCTAGCAAAACTGCTAAAGGCACTTCACCAGCAGTAAATTCATTGGGGTCTGGACCTCTTTGAATAATGTCTAAATTGTTTGGAATCTCTAAATCAAAATTGATTTCGAATGGTAGACCTACAGTTTTTGAAATGGGAGAAGTAGATAGCAATACAGTCTTTTTTATATCGTTCTCAAGGGTGTCTATTGCGCTTGCATAATCAAACTTAACTGCTTCAATATTAGCTACAATAGGGTGGTTATTTGCACTACTGCTTAAAGGGCTAAAAAACCAAGGATACCGATCGTATTGAGCTTCTCTATCTTCGCCACTAGCTAATACAATTGGTGCTGAATAGATGTCTTTTACAAGATTAGGGTTTACACGAACTCCATATCTAAAAAAGAAATCGTTTAGGTTTAAATCCATTCCAAAAGCAAACATATTTCCTGAATCTGGATCTCTATGAAGTTGTGTAGCATCCACTAACCAAAGAGACTTCCCACCATTCATAGTGTATTGATCGAGTATGTATTTCTCTGCGTCACTAAATGGCTTGGTTGGTTTTGCTACTACAATAAGATCGTAGCTCTGTAATTCAGCAAGCGTTTTAGAGGGGTTTGAGCTAATAGAGTCTAGCGTGAATGGAGCGATATAGTAGTATTCGCGTAGCGTTGAAAAGAAATCTACAATATATTGGTCTTCTAACTCGCCATTGCCTTTAATAACTGCTACTTTCTTAGACTTTTCCGTTAGTAGTTTTTTGAAACCGTCAGCAAAAGCATATTGAAGGTTCTGTAGAGAGCTGTTCACGCGCTCTTCTGAAGTAGCACCTAATTGATTTTTGAGTAGTAGAATTTTTTCTGTTTTTCCGTTGTAATGTGCCAAAGCCCATGGATAGACGAGTGCTATGCTTTGTTTCCCGCCTTCCATGACAGTAACTTGGGCGGGTGTCATTCCATATGCTTCAAGCTGATCTTCAAAGTGTTCGGCTCCTTTTTCGGTAGGGTTTATAAAATCGAACTTAATATTCGAGTTTTCAGCAGAGAACTCTTCTAAAAGCTGACGTGTTTCCGATTGTAGTTTTCTGAATTCTGGAGGGAAATCTCCTTTCAAAAAAACATCTATAACTATGGGAGAATCTGCCTTTTCGATAATCCCTTTGGTTTCTTCAGCAAGCGTAAATCGCTTGTCCTGCGTGAGGTCTAAACGTTTATAAAACTGATTCCCCAAAAGATTGATGAATACCAATCCAACAATCAGTAATAGAATAGAAACGATGGTGTTTTTGTTTAGGTTATTCATCGCTTCTTCAATTTTAAAATTGTCAATGCTATAAAAAATAGTGTAACGCTCAGGAAGTACACCAAATCGCGTGTGTCTAAAACACCTCTAGCTATACTTTGGAAATGAGCTTGCATTCCAAGGTATGACAAGTCGATAGTAGAAGTAGCTATCCCGTCGAATCCATAGTATAAACCAAAGCAAAGGAATACGCCGATTATAAAAGCTCCAATTTGATTTTGTGAAAGTGTAGATGCAAATATGCCAATTGACGTATAGGCAAACACTAGAAATAGCAATCCTAGGTAGGAACCAACAGTGCTTCCCATATCCAAATTCCCAGGAGGGTTTCCTAATTCTGAAATTGTAATGATATAAAGTAGCGTAGGGACAAGGGCAATGATGATCAGGATTACTGCACCAAAGTATTTTCCCAAAACTATTTGTTTTAGAGACAAGGGCTTTGTCAGCAAGAGTTCTAAGGTTCCCATTCTCAATTCATCGCTAAAGGCACGCATAGATACAGCGGGCACCAAAAACAGCAATACCCAAGGAGCAAGTTCGAAATAGGGTGAAAGATCGGCAAACCCAGAGTCTAGGATATTAAAGTTTCCTCCAAATACCCAAAGAAATAGACCGTTGATAACCAAATATACAGCGATCACCAAATAGCCTATGGCACTGGAGAAAAAAGAGTTTATTTCACGTTTAATTATTGGAATCATATTTTGTTCTCAAGTCTTCAGAAAATGCGTTTATTAGTTGATGCTAACCAAGGTATCCACACTCCAAGCTTGAGCCTTAGCTCGGAATTTTGGTTTTGTTTCACTCCAAACAGATTTAAAAAGGTCGCTTTTACGATAGTTTTCCAAATCGTCTACGTCATTCCAACGACTATAAGTAAAAAAGATTGTTTCGTCGTCCTTATCCCGATAGAGCTCTAGGAACTTACAACCTGGAAAATTTCTAATTTTATCTTTTACTTCATCAAAATTGGCTAAAAAAGACGCTATCTCCTCTTCTTTAAACTCCATTTTAACTATTCGGGTAAACATATCAATATTTATATTCTGAAATTAATCTTCGGTTTTAAAATTAACGGTAATAGTATCGCGGAAACCAAGGCCAAAAAGGCTTGACGCGCCACCCACCGAGCTGGGATTACTCTTGTAAACGGCCAATTCTAGATAGCCTGAAGAATTCCAAATAGCAAGCTTTTTACCATCTTCTTCTCTTTTGTCGGGAGGAAGGTCGAAGTTAATAGCGTCGCTATATCTCTTGTAAATTTTCTTGATTTTTGAAGTTCTCACGTGAATGATAAACTCACGACCGTGTCCAACTTGGTCAAAAATCTTTTCGGTGATATTCGTAACAACGTTTCCGTAGTTGTCAACATAGATAATATTACCAATAATTTGCGTTTCAGTTTTATTTACCACAGGTTTAATAGCAGTAAGCTCTTTGATTTCTGAAATGTTCTTACCAATAACCTCTAGTGTTCCACCTCGAGCGATATGTCCTGCAACTTTCACAAACACGTCTAAAACAGGAAAGTTGCTAGTGACTCTGTCGTGAATATTTATTTCAACTATTTTTTCAGGTCTAATTTCGGCAGTGAGCAAAGAGATGATTCCGTTGTCTGCACAAACAAAATAATGACCATCTAGCAAGAGGGCTATGTGCTTGTTTTCTGGATTCAGTTCAGAGTCCACGCCAATCACGTGAATTGTTCCTTCAGGAAAGCTTTTATATGCATTTTGGATTATATAGGCCGCTTCATGGAGATGGAAAGGAGAAATGGAGTGTGAGATATCAACAATTTTAACGTCCTCCACTTCCGTGTAAATAGCACCTTTGACCGATCCAACAAAGTGATCCTTCTCCCCAAAGTCTGTCGTAAGTGTAATTATAGCCATAAATGGATTGTTGATATTTTCTTAAAATAAGTA
>DATGMT010000035.1:0-12235 GCA_035307265.1 Aequorivita sp. | reverse complement strand
AAAGTATTAAAGCAAAGGATTAAACATGTTTTTACTAAGAATTAGAAAAATTACCTACACGCGATAACCAGGTTAATATCATATCAATACTTTAATGTTAAGATTTCTCTGATAAATATTTGTGAACTTTAAAGGAAAACTATAAAATGCAGGTGTTTTTATAATTATGTTTGGCGTTGCTTTATGCTTAGATAAAAACCTGTTAAATTACAAGTAACTATGCGCACGCTGGTAACAACATCAAATCACTTTTAAGGATATGAGTAAATCTAAAGGAATTCTAAAGGAATACACATTCGGATTTACCTTCTTCTATAGCCATCTTGGAAATAAGGTCTTTTTGATTTTATTGTTAAGTATCCTGATCAGTCTTTTAGACGCCATCGGACTTACGATGTTTTTGCCTTTGCTGCAAGTACTCAATCCAGAAGGTAGTATCGATCCCTCGGCGATGGGTAAACTGGGTTTTATAGTAGAAGCCATTCAGAACACGGGGATTACCCTTAGTTTAATGAAGATTGTGCTGGTTATGTTGGTGTTTTTTATCCTGAAAGGCATCGCTAAATACGTTGGTAATGTATACCTGATTATTTTACAGCAATCCTTCATTAAAAAGTTACGAGTTCACTTATTGCAAGGGTTAAACCGGATTAGTTTTAAGCAGTTTATGATTGCAGATTCAGGACGCATTCAAAACACACTAAGTGGCGAAGTAGATCGAGTCTCGAGTGCTTTCAGTACTTATTTCGGTACGCTTAGAAATGCACTTATGGCATTTGTCTATCTCTGCTTCGCTTTTCTTATAAACCCCGGCTTTGCGCTATTGGTCATTATATTCGGTTTTCTCTCACACTTTTTGTTTAGACTGATTTACAGTCGAACGCGTAAAGCGTCGAGAGGTTTAACTTCACAAAACCATATCTTTCAAGGACAGATTATTCAGCATGTTGCCCATTTTAAGTATTTGCGTTCTACAGGAATGGTTGACAGATTCTCAAAAAAACTCGAAGAGACAATTACTTCCATAGAATCGCATAGAAAGCGATTGGGGATGCTCTCAAGTATTGGAGAGGCAATAGGGGAGCCAATTGTGATTATAATATTGGCAACTGTTATGTGGGTGCAATTTCATTTTTTCGAAGGCACTATCAGTAACGCCATAGTGAGCTTGCTTTTCTTCCTTCGTGCTTTAATTTCACTAATCTCGCTTCAAGCACAATGGAATTCTTTTTTAAGAGTTTCGGGTTCCTTAGAAAATGTCGAATCTTTTAGCGAGTCCTTAAAGGAACATCAGTTTGTTGATGGTAAAATTCCTTTTAAATCCTTCAAAACCGGTATTCACATGGAAAACCTTAACTTTGCTTATGGTTCGAAACCAATCTTAAAAAACATCAATCTACACATTTCAAAAAATGAAAGTCTTGCGTTGGTCGGTGAAAGTGGCAGTGGTAAAACCACGCTTATTAGCTTAATTACGGGCCTGCTGCATCCCGAAAGCGGGAGTCTTAAAGTAGAAGGTATTCCGTTGAGCGACTATCAATCCAAATCGTATCAAAAGCTCATTGGTTATGTAAGTCAAGATCCTGTAATCTTTGATGACAATCTCTATAACAACGTTACTTTCTGGGCACCAAAAACGCCCGAAAACCAGCTTCGTTTTGAAGAGAGCATCAGAAAAGCTTCTTTAGAGGATTTCATGCTTGAATTGAATGAACGGGAGAATACGATTCTAGGAAATAATGGCATCAATTTGAGTGGAGGGCAGCGACAGCGAGTTTCTATTGCGAGAGAGCTCTATAAAGATATAGATTTATTGATCTTGGATGAGGCGACCTCTTCTTTAGATTCTGAAACAGAAAAAGCAATTCAGGAAAGTATTGAAGCGTTGCAAGGAAAATACACACTTATAATTGTGGCGCACAGATTATCAACCATTAAGAATGTCGATCGCATTGTTTTTATGGATAAAGGAAGAATTGTGGATGTTGATACTTTTGAAAATTTAATGAAGAAACAAGATCGGTTTAAAAGGATGGTCGAACTACAGGAACTGTAAACAAACTGCGAGCTGACCTTATGTTTTGGCCCGAGCGTGGACCGGGGGGATAGCATCAACGAAAACTTCGAATGGAATCAAGCTGTCAACATCCTAATTAATGCTGCACTTTTAAAGCAATAGACTTGTTATTTCCGCCCCAGCCTTTCTAATATCAATAGATTGTATTGTTGGCATTCTTATAGCTCTGCGTGTGAACTGTTCCTTTTAGTTTGATTTATAATAAATATGAATAAAATTAACATGAATATTTAACAGAGTTTTTAATTAAAGTATCTTTGCAGTAAGGAGGGGGGTCGATTCTTCGAACTAGAATCGTTTTCCTTTCAACTAAATAACCAGATATGAATAAGATACTAGTAACAAGGCCTTTTTTTCCTCCGCAAGAAGAATACGCATTGTATTTGAATAAGATATGGAAAAACCAATGGCTGACCAATATGGGGCCCTTGGCATTAGAGTTAGAAGAGAAACTAAAAGATTTTATTGATATAAAAAACTTGATTTTTGTTTCTAACGGTACCATTGCCCTACATATGGCCATTAGGGCTTTAGGATTAAAAGGGGAAGTTATCACCACGCCATTTTCTTTTGTTGCCACGACAAACAGTGTCGTGTGGGAAGGATGCACCCCAGTTTTTGTCGATATAGAAAGAGATAATTTAAACATAGATCCCAATCAAATAGAAGCGGCAATCACCGAAAAAACCAGTGCCATCCTTGCGACGCATATTTTTGGAAATCCTTGTGACGTGGAAGCCATTCAGCAGATTGCAGATAAATACAACCTTAAAGTGATATACGATGGCGCCCATGCATTTAACATAAAATTAAATGGAAAATCGATTTTTGATTATGGTGATGTTACTACCTGTAGTTTTCATGCCACGAAGTTCTACCACACCGGAGAAGGTGGTATGGTCATTACCAATAATTCTGAGTTGTTGAAAAAAATGCGCCATATCCGAAATCATGGATTTGATGAAACCAACGGATTCGCTTCTATCGGCACAAATGCTAAAAACTCCGAACTCCATGCTGCATTAGGAATTGTTAATCTTAAGTATGTCCCAAAGATTCTCGCGAAGCGCAAGAAATTAACGGAAATTTACGAAAATAGGCTTCAGGATCAGGTGATGTTCCAAGAGTGGAATCAAAAAGCCTCTCGAAATTACGGATATCTTCCGGTTGTTTTTGAAGTGGAAGAACAATTGCTTGATGTAAAAAGTTTATTAGAAGATCATCAAATATTCACAAGGCGTTATTTTTATCCTTCATTGGCATCGTCGTTGCCTTATATGACTCCCGTAGATTTACCCATAACCAAAGATATTTCCAAAAGATGTTTATGCCTGCCGCTTTATTTTGATCTATCAGAATCAGAAGTAAATCGCATTTGCGACGTGGTATTGGATGCCCTTAACGCGTCAGTTATATATAAGAAGTACGTATGAATTCAGAAATGGTATTATCGCGACCCTATCTGGATCATAAAAACAGGCCCGCTAACGCACTGATCATCTATGTAAATATCTATGGCAGCAGTTCCAGTCAATCACAATGAGAATACGGAAATCAATCTTCCGATCTGTGTGAAGCCTTTGGAAAAAGACTGGTTTTTAAGGTTTTTATCCTGTCCGGTACTGTGTTTTGAACACGACTTACTCTAAAAATTCTCCTCGCTGTATATTTTGATTATAACAAGCTTTATTAAATAAGTATATCCTATTTTTGAAAAATAAAATTCCTAGAATGGTTATTTAACATGAATGTTGTTGAAATTGGTTTAAATATACAAGAACAAGTGATTTTCGATAGATTAAAAGGAATTTATACGCTATAGCTAAAATAACTCAATAAGTGAAAGAACTCATAAAAAAATACTTTTCTACCCTTGTCTTTTTTTATAGGTATATAGGGAATCGCATTTTGATTATGCTGATTCTTAGCCTGACTGTATCCGTACTCGACGGTTTTGGATTAGCGATGTTTTTACCACTCTTACAAATGGTTAGTGGAGATGGAGCTGTGGATCCTGCTCAAATGGGTGGCTTGGCATTTTTAATCGAAGGTGCAGAAGCTCTGGGCATTTCTTTGAATTTGATGTCTGCACTTGCCTTTATGGTCGTATTCTTTGTGTTTAAAGGAATTGCGTACTATCTCAATGCGGTTTATGTTGTTGTATTACGGCAGTCATTTATAAGGAGTGTTCGTGTAAAATTATTAAATGCCTTGAATGTTATGAGTTTTAAAAGCTTTATAACTTCAGATGCAGGGCAAATTCAAAATACCATGAGTGGTGAGGTATCAAGGGTTTCTTTAGGCTTTACAACATATTTTGGTGCCTTCCAACAGGGGGTGATGGTTTTGGTGTATATAAGCTTTGCTTTTTTTATCGATGTTCAATTTGCGTTATTGGTTACATTAGGAGGAATTTTAACAAATTTTTTATACAACCTGATATATTCCCGAACCAAAGAAGCTTCACGTAAACTAACTGGGGCTAGCCATTTATACCAAGGACTGATTATTCAACACGTAGCTAATTTTAAATATTTACGTGCAACAGGAATGATATCAACCCATTCCGAGAAGTTGAAAAATAATATAATTGATATTGAGGACTCAAATAAAAAAATTGGAATTCTAGCGGGTATTGGAAATGCTGCAAGAGAACCTTTATTGGTCATTGTTGTGGCTGCTGTAATATTGATTCAGGTCATGCTTTTAGGAGGAGCCATGGGCGCTATTCTCATTAGCTTGCTGTTCTTTTATCGGGCACTATCTTCGCTCATGGGAATGCAGCAAAGTTGGAACGCGTTCTTAGGAGTTTCAGGGTCCTTGGAAAATATGCAAGACTTTTTAGAAGAATTAGAAGAAGCCGAAGAAGTAACGGGGAAATTGAACTTCGATAAATTCCAAAGTGAAATAAAATGTAAAGGCCTTTCTTTTTCGTTTGGGGAAACACAGGTGCTCAATAGTATAGATCTTGATATTCCGATAAATAAAAGTATTGCTTTCGTCGGGGAAAGTGGAAGTGGGAAAACCACTTTAGTAAATGTTTTAGCTGGACTTTTAGAACCGAGCGAAGGAAAAGTTCTTATAGATGGCCAATCTATTCAGTCACTCAATAAGACAAAGTATCAAAAACGTATTGGGTATATTACTCAGGAAGCAGTAATATTTAATGATACAATCTACAATAACATAAGTTTTTGGGCAGAAAAAACCCCAGAAAACTTGAAGCGTTTCTATGATGTAATCGAGCAGGCTGCTTTGACCGAATTTTTACAGGAGTTGCCCAATAAGGAAGATACGCTACTGGGAAATAATGGGATCAACGTGAGCGGTGGTCAAAAACAGAGAATTTCCATAGCGAGAGAGTTGTTCAAGGATATCGATATCCTTATAATGGATGAAGCGACTTCTGCCTTGGATTCCGAAACTGAAAAAGCAATACAGGAAAGCATTGAAGCCTTACAGGGACGGTATACTTTAATCATTGTTGCGCATCGATTGGCAACTATTCGCAACGTGGACAAGATTGTTTTTATGCACAAAGGAAAAATTGATGAACATGGCAGTTTCAGTGATTTAATGCAACGTGTGCCACGTTTTAGAAAAATGGTGGAACTACAGGAATTATAATACTTAGTGAATGGATTATTTAAATGATATTGCACTATAAATGAAGGTGTCTTTCACTATAAATATAGCGAATGTAGGGACGGTTGGCCCAATCTTAAATGGGCCACCTAGCAACTTGACAGCAACTGAGGAATTCTTAAATATTATAAAGTAATATTAAATGGAGGATAGATCAGAAAATGTTGTGGTAAGTGTGGTGATGCCCACATACAATCATGAGAAATATATACGCCAAGCTATTGAAGGTGTTTTAATGCAGGACACCGATTTTTTATTTGAACTTATTATTGTTGAAGATTGTAGCACAGACGATACAAAAAGGATTGCTTTGGAGTATGCAGACAAACACCCTAATATAATTAACGTGCTCGTTTCCGAGAATAACTTAGGTATTACTGATAATTATTTGCGGGCAATGGGTGTAATAACCGGAAAGTACATTGCACTTTGCGAGGGAGATGATTATTGGACTGATTCGTTAAAACTCCAAACGCAAGTTGATTTTTTAGAGACCCATCCCGATTGTTGTTTGTGTTTTCATCCTGTGAGTCATGTTTTTGTCGATAACAATCAAGAAGATTTTGTTTTTGGCCCCAAAATAGACGGTAATCACGTGTTTACCTCGGAAGAAATCATAGAAGGAATTTTGATACGAACTGTTTCTATGCTTTTTAAGACAGAATCCATCCGAGATTTGAAGAGCTGGATTTATGGGGCGCCGCTAGATGATTTAGCATTGCAACTACATTGTGCATCAAAAGGGAATGTTGGGTATATAGGAGGCAAACCAATGAGTGCCTATAACCGTGGCAATGAAGGAGCCTGGAGTGCCGGAGAAACCAGTACAGACTTGAAGCAATCAAAAAAATGGCATAAGAAAAGACATGAAGACCACCTTGAGGTCTTTGACATGTTCAATACCTATACACAACAGAAATTCAATAATCAGATTCAGAATAGAATTAGGATCAATTCTATACGATATATGAGCTTTATGCTGCCTATTAGTAATAGAAAAGAACAGGTTAAGATAATTTATGATAAGAAACGATATCTCAGGTATTTCAACTGGAAGCCATTGTGCTATATGTTTGGACGACTGATTGTCGGTGAAAAGGTAATGCTTCAGCTTAAGCGATTTGTATAGGCAGAAAAGGAATAGTTTTGCCGATTCCGTGGAAATCGGTATTAATTAAAAAAATTAAGTCTAACATTTTTTAAAACCTTTTATACCTATTAAACTAAGTTTTCCTCCTTATTGATCAGCTGAAGTTCCTGTAATATTGTATTAGAATTTTAAATTATTAGAAGATTTATCTATGGAAACCGTAGTTTATGTAATCGGGGTGTTTGATCTCTTTCATATCGGACATGTAAAACTTTTAGAAAGAGCAAAAGCGCTGGGCGATAAATTAGTTGTATCTGTTAATGGGGATGACATGGTCGCCTCATATAAACGCAAACCATATTTTAATGAGCATGACCGATTGGAAATAGTTAAAGCATGTCGATACGTTGATGAAACTTTCATTATTCGTCAGTATGATAACAAAGAAGTGATCAAAAAATATGCAGTTAATAAAATTGTTCATGGCGATGATTGGGAAGAAGAGAGTTATATGGAGCAAATTTGTGTTACTCCTGAATTCCTAAAGGAAAATAATTGCGAGTTGGTGCTTCTTCCTTACACACAGGGAGTTAGTACTTCAAAATTAATAGACCAAATAAAAAATGGATAGGATAAATTTCCATCCTGTTCAAGCATAAAAAAACAAATAAATGATTTATCAACAACAGTCTTATTTGCCTATTATATTTCAGGTAGATGAAGGTATTATACTAAAGGTCGATGATTTTTTAAAAAGAAATAACCTTTCTTTTAGCAATGTTTTAGTTGTGTCAGGGAAGAGTTTTTCTAAAAAATTCGCAAATCAGCTAATCGAAAAAAATAGTTGGAATTCATATATTATTGAAAATAATGGGTTTAGAGATGTTGAAAAACTCAGACAATATGTCAATCACAATAGAATAGATTTGATTATTGGCGTTGGGGGAGGAAAGGTTATCGATACTGTAAAAAGAGTGAGTTACTATACCAATATCAATCACTTTTCAGTTCCTACGATTATTTCTAATGATGGATTGATTTCTCCTATTGCAGTTATAAAAAATGATTCTGGGAAAACTGAAAGTTTACCTGGGATCATGCCTATGGGAGTATTGATAGATATTGAAATTATTAAAGAATCACCTATTACTTTTATTCGTGCAGCAGCAGGCGATATTTTGTCGAATATTTCTGCGACGAATGATTGGGTTTTGGCCTTACAAAAAAGTAATGAACGGATGAATGACATTGCTTTTCACCTATCCAAAAGCGCGGCCAATTCATTAGTATATTTTAGGGATATAAATCTAAGAGATAAGCAGTTTCTAAGATTAGTAGTGCAAGGTCAGATCAATTCTGGTATCGCAATGTCTTTAGCGGGTACCTCAAGACCTTGCTCAGGGAGTGAACACCTAATTAGTCATGCTATTGATTTCTTAGAGCTTTCTAACGTTTTGCACGGAACGCAAGTGGCTTCAATCAGTTTATTTACGCTATTCCTTCAAAAGAAAATTAAACCAATACATATTCAATATGCTCAATCAACCGAAATCCCTTTGGATTTCACATCCTTTACTAAAGGGTTCTCTAATGAGTTGTTTAATGAAATCATTGATAAGGCGAGAGAAATGAGACCAGGACGTTATACGATTCTAGATGAATATACAAACGAAGCACTTTTTGATAAGTTTATTGAGTTTCAGGGTTTTCTAAAAAAAAACAACAGAAGATTTAAATGACTGATATTATATAGTATTGAATCCTCCATTAATTTTTATTAGCAATCAGAAGTATATGAAACCATACATCTGAGTTATGATATTGTAGGTGTTGTATTGATAGGATTTAGCGAATTAAGTCAAAATCGAGGCTTAGGATTATTAAATTGAAACTGATTATTAATCAGTTTTTAGGTTGTATAAATAGATTATGTAGATATAGTATCCCAAGAAAATAATTGGAATCAAAAAGTTGATGATATGAAAAACATGGTGTGAATTTATTTGTGATTAAGGATATACACTTTTGGAAGTCATACTAGAGATATACTTTTATTTTTTAAACCGGAAATATCAGTTTCAAAATCTATCTTTGTGTTAGATGATTTATATGTTAAAAATCATAATATTTGTTAAACAATCCCACTAATGTTCAATTGAAACTAACCCTAAAGGAATTACAAGATTTAGAGACAGAGATGCTTAAAGAAGTATCTGAAATCTGTAATCGGAATAATATCTCTTATTATTTAGCTTATGGAAGTGCTTTAGGTACAATACGACATAATGGACCAATTCCTTGGGATGATGATGTCGATATTATAATTCCTTATCCGGAATTAGATAGATTCATCTCAACGGTTAGAACAGAATTGCCCGATAATTTGTATTTAAATCATTATGACATCAATAATAAATATTGGTTACTCTATCCTAAGATAGGAATGAAAGGTTACGACACGAGGCATTTACATTTAGATGTTTTCGTTTTAATTGGTGCTCCTGATACTTTGGAAGAACAAGTCGAATTTAAAAAAGAGCTAGATTATCTTAAAAATCTGTTTCTTTATAAAAAAGGTATGTTTAAAGACTTTTATATGTACAAATCATTGAATTGGAAAGAAGTTATTGTGCAAAAATCAATGAAAATCAAGCAGTTTTTCACCTCTTCAAAATCGATCATAAAAAAGTTTGAAACCTTATGTGAAAAATATGAATATGGTGATTCCGAAATTATAGTTAATAGTTTTGGCGGCTATGGACTTAAAGAATTTACTCCAAAATCATTTTACGGGAAGGGGGTTCTTAAAAACTACGAGAATTTGCAAATTAGAATTCCAGAGAAGTATGATGAATATTTAAGAAATTTCTATGGCGATTACATGAAATATCCGCCAGTGAAGCAAAGGGTTACTAAAGAGTTTTACATAATTGATAAAGTATGAAAGCTCTCTATCTATTGAAATTTTTAAAAGCGGGGAACATAAATTTTAAAACCGATTTGTATATGACAGAGTTTATATTTAAAGCATACGGTTTGTAATTTAATCCAAATGATTTCATGAAATTAACCTTAAAAGAATTGCAAGCCCTTGAAACTGAAATGCTGAAAGAGGTTTCGGAGATATGCGAGGAATCTGGTATCGATTATTTTATAGCATATGGAAGTCTTATAGGTGCTATTCGTCACAAGGGGCCAATTCCATGGGATACAGATGTTGATATTGCTATTCGATTTGAACAATTACCTTTATTTCTGAAAGCCGTACGAGAAGAATTGTCCGACAAGTTTTATGTTGATTTTCACGATACAAATAAAGACTATCTTCGTTTCTTTCCGCGAATTGGCATGAGTGGATATGAGTCAAGACAATTGCATCTAGACGTATTTCTTATCACAGGTGCACCTAAACATAAAGAAGAGCAGAAAATTTTGAAAGATAAGGCAAACTATTTGGGGTATATCTTACGCTATAAAAATTTAAAAGAAGGTGGTTTTTCATTCCATAAAATCAGTTTAAAAGCAAAACTTGTGATTTATATTCGTGCATTTTTTATGCTTTTTATTTCTAAAAGAAAACTTATCAGTAGATTTGAAAAACTCTGTATGCAGTATCCCTATGACTCTTCAGACATAACAGTAAATATTTCGGGAGGATATTACCTGAAAGAATTTATCCCCAAACGATTTTACGGTAAAGGCTTATATAAGAAATATGAAGGACTCCAAATTAGAGTTCCTGAATTATATCACGAATATCTACAGCATTTTTATGGTGATTACATGAAGTTTCCGCCAGAAGAAGAACGAATCACCAATGAGTTTTATTATATTTCAAAACGATTTAATTCAAAGGTAGAGACCGTGGAGAATTGATTCAAGATGTATATAAAGAACACTTTTTCTTAATGGAAGGATAATGGATGTAAAAAAAGAAAGATTCCTCTTTTTTCTCATAAACATGAGCCTCGGCGGTACGGAAAAATCGTTTTTAAATTTGCTTTCCGAATTGCCAGAGTCCCATGATATCGATCTATTACTGCTAAAGGAACAGGGTGAGCTCCTTAAAGATATCCCCGAAAATGTTCACGTTTATACCCTAGATAATAGTGCCGAAATTAATGAGTTCCTGAAACTGGGTAGTCGACGTTTTGCGTTAAGAGAACTTCAAAGACGAAGACTTTCTTCTTTTGTAAAAAACATGGTTGTCTGGGTATTATTGAAGTTGAAGCTTATAAAACACCCTTTCTATGGTATCTCTCATTACCTGAAAGAGCTTGATGAAACTTACGATTACGCCATTGCTTATGCTGGAATTCACAATCTTATCGCTTATTATACATTGAATTACACTCGAGCCAAGAGGAAGTTTTTATGGATTCATTTCGACGTCAACAAAATTGGGTTCAACACTCATTTTGCAAATCATTTTTACGATAAATACCAGAAGATCATCTGCGTTTCGGAATCGGTGAAAACAAACTTATCTAAAACCTTGAGTGTAGATTTAGATTCCAAAATCAGGGTGGTTCACAATGTTTTGGATCTTGAGAAAATCGAAATTAAAAGTAAACAAGGAGATATTCAGTGGAATTCTGATGTTGTCAATGTGCTGACTGTAGGTCGGTTATCCGTGGAGAAAGGGCATGCAGACTTTTTGCCGGTGATTCAGAAGTTGAAACAAAACGGGTTGAAATTCAAATGGTGGATTATTGGCGACGGAAAGGAAAGACCAAAACTCGAACAGCTTATTGCAGAGCTAAACTTATCCGATTATGTTGAGGTGTTGGGCAAAAAAGAAAACCCATTCCCTTATTATAAAGCTTGTGATATCTATTTGCAACCATCTAAATACGAGGGGCATTGTGTTTCAATAATCGAAGCCAGGTATTTTAATAAACCCATTGTTTCAAATAACTTTGCAGGTATTACAGATGAAATTGAAAGCGGATATAATGGATTGATTTGTGAAATAGACTTTGATAGTCAGTATGAAGCATTAGAGAAAATGATTGAAAACAAGAGTTTGAGAACGCAGTTTATCACTAATCTTTCAAAAGAAACTAAAAAGAAATTTCTCAGTCCTTTCATTTGAAATAAACAAAGGGTTTTTGCTAAAGTATGGATTTTTATGAAAACAGTTGCTTTAAGATGATGATAGGTCAGTCACTACTTATTTCTATAGATGTTCTAATTTATAGAATGGATAGATACCATGTGGACTGCTATTCTCGATTAAGAGTGAACATATTGACCTTTTTAAAACGATATTAATGAATAACGAAGTAATTGATTTATCTATTGAGATTTCAAAGATATTTATGGAATCTGGTAGAATACAAAGCGGTTTTGAATCATTATTTCACATAAAACAAGTATATGAAAGCAGTTTTTAGAAGAATAAAAGTTTTGCTATGGTTTCT
>DATGMT010000034.1:0-2528 GCA_035307265.1 Aequorivita sp. | reverse complement strand
GTAATAACGATAATTCCAACGATTAGGAAAGCAAATCCAAAAGTAGAAAACTCAAAAAATGTAAAACTCTCTGCACCTAGATCTTTGGCTACTGAGTTGACAATTAGATTTGTTGAAGTTCCCATCAATGTGCAGCTACCGCCTAAAATACCAGCGAAGGAAATAGGCATAAGCAATTTTGCTTGAGAGAGATTAAATCGTTTGCTGAGCTCGGATATAATCTTAATAAAGACGATCACGACAGCTGTTGTGTTTATAAAAGCTGAAATGCCTCCAGTAATAAGCATTATTACAGGAAGAAGTATAAATAGAGGGAGGGTGTGTAGATTTTTTAAAAAGCGAGCCATAGAGGCAATCACTCCATTATCTTCTAAGGCAATAGAAATAATCAATAAAGAAAGGACTGTGATGGTGGCTGAGTTAGAAAATCCAGAAATAGCTTCTTCAGGAGAGACTAAGCCCGTTAAAGCTAGAGAAGCAATGATGAAAAAAGCAATTTTATCAACAGGAAATACCTCAAACGCAAATAGAAATATGGTTATTATCAGGATAGAAAAAACGAGTATTATTTCTGTGGTCATCGGTAGTGTGTTCTACCATATAAAGATAACCTCTGAAATAATACTCGTTCCTAATAAACTCTTAAAATATTGAAAGTTCAATATTTCAATAAAATTAAACCTAGCCTAAATACTTCTTAAGTATGTGGCTTTTAGAAGTTTGCCTTAGTCTTCTAATAGCTTTTTCACGAATTTGACGAACTCTTTCTCTACTCAAATCGAAAGTATCTCCAATTTCTTGAAGTGTCATTGGCGGCTGTCCGCAAAGTCCGAAGTTGAGTTTCACAACATCAGCTTCACGTGGAGCTAATGTGTCTAATGCACGGTTAATTTCAATGCGTAATGACTCATGCATCAAGTTTTTATCTGGGTTTGGGCTTTCGCCAGAACTCAATACGTCATATAGGTTATTGTCGTTTTCACCTTCTTGGAAAGGCGCATCCATCGACAGGCTTCTGGTTGCATTTTTCAATGAACTTTTAACTTTCGATTCGCTAAAGTCTAATTCTTTAGCAATTTCTCCAGCAGTAGGCACTCTTTCGAATTTCTGCTCAAGATATATAGATGCTTTTTTAATTTTATTAATATCGCCAATCTTGTTAAGTGGTAGTCTAACCACTCTAGACTGCTCTGCAATAGCTTGAAGAATAGCTTGGCGGATCCACCAAACTGCGTATGAAATAAATTTAAAACCCCTGGTTTCATCAAATCGTTTAGCTGCTTTTACAAGCCCTAGGTTTCCTTCGTTGATAAGGTCAGGAAGGCTAAGTCCTTGATTTTGGTATTGTTTAGCTACCGAAATCACAAATCGAAGGTTAGCTCGACTCAGTTTATCTAACGCGCGTTGATCGCCTTCGCGAATGCGTTGGGCCAACTCCACCTCTTCTTCGGCCGTAATTAAATCAATCTTACTTACATCCTGTAAATAACTGTTTAAGGATTTGGTCTCGCGGTTAGTTACCTGCTTGGTGATTTTAAGTTGTCTCATAGTCTAAATAAGGGTTTAATTTTAAAGGGAGAGCATTATACCACTTTTTGTCGTGATTTCCAAAAAGTTAACATAGTTTGTTAAAGTTTGAATAACGCTTAATTTTTGATTACATTCGATAAAAAATTTATGAAAAACTCAAAAAACATTTTTACTGCCCTGTTTATTGCTTTTTTTAGCGTAGGATATGCCCAAAAGGCTACTGAAGCAAATAAGCCTTCAGACGCGCCATTAGATTTTTCTCAGCCCGCGAATATAGTACTTTTTATTGTACTTCCGGTGATTATCATCCTTTTATATTTTGCATGGAGGCGAGCAAAGCGAAACGATAGTGAGGAATAGTTCTTTTTAACGTATTTTTGCGCGCAAATTTCATTGTTACTTTTGGTTCGGTTCTTGCTATTAAACTATAAAAATATAGTTATGAGAAAGTTTTTGACTGTGATGGGGTTTCTATTTACCTCTATTTCAATAATGGCTCAAATAGAAATACCCAATAACTCTACAAGATTTGAACCAACACAACCTAATAACAATACGCCAACAGGATTTGAAATACCTGCATCTAAAGCTCCTGGGCTCACAGTTCCAAGAAATCCACGAACAACAACTCAGCTCGATTTAGGAAAAGACGAAGAGAGAAATATTAATATGATGGGTGATGACGGCCTTATGGAATATAACTCGAATATAACGCCAAAATACTTCACCAAAGACAAAGAAGAAAAGCCTGAATATGGTAAAGACATGTACCTTGGTGACTTTAAAACGAATGCTAAAACAGTGTCAATACTATATCGCGATCATGAATATGTAGATGGAGATAGAGTAAGGGTTTATGTAAATGGTGAAATTGTTATAAATAACGTGATGTTAGAAGGTAGCTTTCGAGGCTTTGATACACCACTACAAGATGGATTTAATAGAATAGAATTTGAAGCGCTGAATCAAGGAACTTCAGGACCTAACACAGCTCAACT
>DATGMT010000033.1:0-4914 GCA_035307265.1 Aequorivita sp. | reverse complement strand
ATTCCCACGATTACTATTCATTCTTGTGTCTGAAGGGCGAAGGTTATGTGGGTCGGCAACTATTCCAGTTGATCCATTACTAGTATTTCCCATTCCAGGATTTGCATTAGAGCGTGCAAAAACGTGTTCACGGTTGTAATCACAGTTTCCTCCACCAAAACTATTGTTGTTTCGAGTTCTGTCTGTAGTACAGTTTCCGTCATTATCGTTATGTCCGTAAATTAAAAGAACCTTATAATTGTTGTTAGGATCTTTATCGGTTATTTTCATAACGTCCTTAACATCACCATAGTTAAAGGATGAGCTTGCTCTATCGATTTTCTCTTGAAGTTCATAATAAAGTTCTTGTCCAGTTAGAGTTAAGTCTACATCGTTGTAATAGGGTTGTTGTGCCCAAAGAACTTGTATGCTTAATATAAAGAGTAGGGTAAATAATTTTTTCATTGCTTGCTATTGTTATTAATTAAATTTCAAAGTGGAATTTCCTATTCCTATGCTTGAGGTTTGTCCTTTTTCTGAAGCAAAGAAATATAAAATCCGTCAAATCCGCTTTTACTCGGGAGGATTTTTTCTTCGCGAATAAGTTTAAAGTCTTTTCCGCTTTCTCTTTTAAGAAAATCATTTACTTGCATTTCATTTTCAGAAGGTAAAATAGAACAAGTGGCATAGACTAATTGCCCACCTGGTTTTACCATTCGAGAATATGAATCTAGGATTTCTTTTTGAGTGTTTTTTATAGATTCCAAAAAATCTGGCTGCATTTTCCATTTTGTGTCTGGGTTACGTCTAAGCACACCTAAACCAGAACAAGGAGCGTCAATAAGAACTTTATCTGCTTTTTCAATCAGTTTTTTAATCACTTTTGTGGAGTCGATAAGTCGCGGGTCAATATTGAAAATATCATTTCGACGTGCCCGACGTTTTAGCTCTATTAATTTACTGTTGTAAATATCCATTGCAATTACTTGACCTTTATTTTCCATTAGGGTTGCAATGTGTAAGCTTTTTCCGCCAGCTCCAGCACAGGCATCAACAATTCGTTCGCCTGGTTTTGGATCGAGGATTTCAGCAACTTTCTGTGAGGATGCATCTTGAACTTCAAAAAATCCGTTCTTAAAAGCATCTGTAAGAAAGACATTTGCTCTTTCTTGTAGTTTTAAAGCAAGGGGATAACCAGGTATTGTATCGGTTGGAATATCTAGGTCAAAAAGTTCATTTTGAAGATTGTCTACTGTAGTTTTTAAGGTGTTAACCCTCAATATTACATCTGCTTGTTGATTTAAAGCAGCAAGTTCTTTATCCCAGGCTTTTCCAAGTTCTTTTTCTCCTAGTTCGTCAAGCCAATCTGGAACTGACTCGCGAAATTTTCTAATTTTTGAAAGCTCGTCAAATCGGCCTTTAATTCGTCTTGTAGGTGTATTTTCAAACTGAGGCCAATCAGGAATTCTTATTCCCTTTAATGTAGCCCAAACAGCAAACATTCTAAAAAGATTGGGACGAGTAAAAGGTTCGTTCACTTCTGCTATTTCAGCATATAGACGTTTCCATCTAACAATGTCGTATGTAGTTTCAGCAATAAAACTTCGGTCACGAGAACCCCAACGCTTATCACGCTTTAAAGTATTTCTTAAAACTTTATCAGCTTGCTTTTTATCATTAAAGATTTCTTGTAAAGAATCTATGGTGGCAAATACCAGATTTCGGTGTAGTTTCATTTTCAGAATTTCAGGGAGCAAAGGTATTATAATTTTAGCTTCAAGGTGAATTGAAACATAAATTACCATGTTAAAAAAGGAAGAATGTCTAAATCTCTCTCAATTAACGGTTTGATGCTTTGCGAATTAATAAAGTAGATTGAAAATTAACATATAAAAAAGTAAGTTACAAAAGATTGTATTGGATTAAATTATGTATTTCAGATAAGTTGAGTGAAAATAGGTTTTAATAAATGCTCTATAGGATGAACTTGTTGAATGTATTGTTATTAAGTTTGTTAAATGTATTCAAATTATGCTGCTAATTATTAGCTTTGTCAAAAACAAACCAAATGCGATTATCCCTAATTAAATTTGCTTTATTAGCTTCAGCATTTTTATTGCTAATATCTTGTGCCCAAGAAACTGAGTTTAAAATAAATTCAGTTAGTATAACTCCGATTTATACAGATGATTTTAGTGTTCGGGCTATTCAACCTCTAGACGAGAACAGAGTATTCTTTGCTTCAAATAATGGTAAGGTTGGATTAGTGGGTGGAGAAATTCCAAAACTCGCGGAGATTAAATATACCGATTCATTACTTCAATTTAGATCTATAGCTAAAACTAATGAGGCTGTTTTTGTATTAAATATTGCAAGTCCAGCTGTTCTTTATAAAATAGGCTTTGATGGCACAAATGCCACCAATATAGAAATGGTGTATAATGAGTCTGGACCAAAAGTGTTTTTTAATTCAATGAAGTTTTGGAATGACCTTGAAGGTATTGCTATTGGAGACCCTATAGACGATTGTATGCTGGTTATTATAACTCGTGATGGTGGCAATACTTGGGAAAAGATTCCTTGTGATCAACTTCCAAAAGTAGAGAAAGGAGAAGTTGCCTTTGCTGCTAGCAACAGTAATATAGCTATTTACGGAGATAACGCATGGGTCGCTACAGGTGGTCGTAAATCTAGAGTAATGCACACAGGTGATAAAGGGAAAACGTGGCAGGTTTACGATACGCCAATTGTTCATGGGAAAGCAATGACAGGAATTTATACTATTGATTTTGCTAATGAGAATGTTGGAATTGTCTTTGGAGGAAATTCAGAACATAAAACTTCTACAGAAAAAAATAAAGCTATTACAACAGATGGTGGTAAAACTTGGAAACTTGTTGGCGATGGAGAAGAGCCCAGCTATAGATCTTCGGTTAAATATATTCCAGGAACAAATGGAAGTGGAGTAGTAGCTGTTGCTTCACCAGGAGGAGTGTCTTATAGTAGTGATAGTGGCGAAAGTTGGACTCAACTTTCAGATGAAGGTTTTCATGCTATCGAATTTATTAATGATAGCATAGCTTTTGCTTCAGGAAATGGTAGGATTTCAAGATTGATTTTTAGAAATAAGAAATAGTAATTACCTATCCTGCTTTTAAAACTTACTTATTCAGATAATCACAATTTTAAACAGTGTTTAAAATTGTGATTATCTATACCACAGAGTCTTTTGGTTAGTGATAACAATATGTGCTTTTCGGCTTAATTAACTATTCTACAACATAAAATTAGGAGCAACTTAATACACTTGGTTTATTATTATGCAGAATTTAGACGTTCTAATTAAAAACAAAACCTATGTATTCAACAAGAAACTTTAAATTATCCGCGATAGCACTTCTAATTGCTGGTGTGTTTACAGCCTGTTCATCTGATGATTCAACAACAGAGATAAGCGATGAAAAAGGTAGATTAGGAATATACGCACAAGCAAGTTATTCTCAAAACAAATCCAATGACCAACATCGGGCAACTGTAGTTGAACTTTCTAGATTTATAGTTAATATTGAAGAAATAGAACTAGAATATGAAAGTATGGTTGGTGAGGATAGTTTTTATGGAAGTGATGATGAGATTGAGTTAAGAGGTCCTTTTGAGCTAAACCTGCTGTCTTCTGAGCCTATTCCTATTGTAAACATTAACATACCTCGAGGAGTATTAGAGGAGGTAGAATTTGAATTCGATAAAAATGGCAATCAAGATAGTGACCTTTATAATCAGAGCATGAGAATGGAAGGAACTATAAATGGTGTTCCTTTTGTTTTCTGGCATGATTTTGAAGAAGAAATAGAGTTGGAGTTTGATAGTGATAATTCAAATGGAATGATAATCGATAATGAAAATACATTTTTAATAAACTTTGATTTGAATTTTATTCTCGATGGAACGACTTCAGTAGATATGTCAACTGCTACAGATGGAGACGCTAATGGTGTGATTGAGATCAGTCCGCGTGATAATGATGGTAATCGCAATTTAGCAGAAGCAATCAAACAAGCAATAAAGAATCAAATAGACGTCTTTGAAGATTTGTATGATTAAGTATTGTAATCTCTATATTTAGAATTTTAATTTTAAAAATTAGGTAGCAAAGCTAAGAGCATTTAACAGAGCAACTTTTCAATTGTATAACATTGCTTGAATAAGCTACCGAAATTATTATTAAAATAGAGAAATGCTTTTAATCAAGAGCTGAACAATGAAGTCATTGTTCAGCTCTTTTAATTTATACTGTTTCATTTTATATAATGAAATTTTCCATTAAACATGACTTTAAGTCAAGCATTATAAACTGATTGTAAGGGCTGTTTTGTAATGAATGTAAAATAAAACTAATTTTTATATTTTATTAATTTGTGTTAACCCTTGTTTTTATTAATTATAACCATCTTTATAAGTGTCGGTTTCGATAATGTGTTTGGTATTTCTATGAAGATTTAATACCTTGCTAATTAATTTTCCAATTATCCCCAATTAATCATTATATGATGCTCAATTTATTATGTTACATCATCTCCTTCTGAAATATATTGTTATGATAAGCTTAGTATTTTATTAGAATTGGAAATAAGATTGATAAATTTAAGTTTTAAGTCTAATTTTTAAAAATGAATTTTTTATGAAAAAATTTACCTTTTTATTTTTTACAATGCTGATGTTCGTGCTCTCGTGGCAGGGAATGGCGCAATCAGGTAGTACCTGTGATGATCCTTTGGTGGTCACCAGTATGCCTTTTACAGATTCGGGCAATACGTCCGCGTATGGAAACGATTACTCGAGTTCGGATATGCCCCCTTTAGCTCCTGATGCAATCACTAATGGTACTAGCGGTAGTTATTTGGGCGGAGATGATGTAGTTTACTCATATACTGCTGG
>DATGMT010000032.1:0-3790 GCA_035307265.1 Aequorivita sp. | reverse complement strand
CATCCTTTTATTTTCGTCGCGAATCATTCCTAAGTATCGTTCAAGAAACTCTTTATTGTCTTTTACCTTCGGGTTTTTCAAAGAATCTAAAGCCAGATTAATCGTGGCAATCGGAGTTTTAAACTCGTGAGTCATGTTATTGATGAAGTCACTCTTTATCTGAGAGATTTGACGCTGTTTATGTATTTGTGAAATCGCTCCTCCGTATGCTAAAATAATTATTGAAGTAAATACTAATGAAAGTATTGCCATTCCTAAAATACTATTTATCAATAGCTTTCTCTTATCTGAGAAATCTACATACAGTTCGTAGTTGTTTTTTGTGTCATTTACAAAAAGTGGAACAACATACGTGCTTTCGGGCTCCATCTTAAAGTTACTTGATCTAACTTTTGTTTCTATATTATTGCTATATACTGCAAACTCGAAATCAGACTCTAACCCCCTACCCTCTAACTCTCTAGATATAAGATCTTTAATCTCTTCTGCTTTCACCCTATTATAGATTGGCGACAATACTGTTACTTCACCTATAAAGTTCTCAAATTGGCTACGTTCATAGTCCTTGAGCCTTGAGAAGGTTTCAATTCGAGTTTCTGTTTTGGAAACACCATCTAATCCTTCTGAAATTCGAGTTTTTGTTTTTCTATTCGTAAGTTTACGAAACTGAATACTGTCTAGGTCTGTATCTAGAAGTCCTGATGATAGTTTATAATCTTGCTCTAATATTCCGTCGGTAAAAATATATGTCTCGTTAGTAGCTCTATTTTGAATTTTATATGCTAACTCGGTAAATGTGGCATTATCAGGAACTTCAATACTATCCACATAGGAACTATACACCTGATAATAGGCCTCTATTTCTTTTAATTGGATGTCTTTTGCTACGGATAGTAGTACTTGACGAACGTTTACAGTGAATTGGTCTTGCTTAGTTTGATAAGCATTAGATATCCAATATCCCTGTACAAACACTATCCCCAACAATGAGAGGCTCATAAGTGCTATGAGCAATACGAATAGTTTTTTGTTCATATCCCAAAAGTAAGATTTTAACATTTAGCCTATTCTCCATTTAACCAAATGTTAACAAAAGGATGGGATAAATCATTAAATTAACTGATGATGGATAGCTTCTACTTGTTTTTGGGTTTCAGAAATCTGTTCATTTTGAAGAATAAAATCGGCTAATTTCATTTTTTCTGAATCTTCCCATTGGTTTTTCATTCTTGCCTCTACTTCTTCTCTAGTTGCATTATCTCTTTCCATAACGCGGAGAATTCGTGTTTCTTTGGGTGCAGTAACTAAAATAACTTGATCACATTGCTTATAGCTTCCGCTTTCAAAAAGAATGGCTGCCTCTTTAAGGACATATGGAAAGTCTTGATTTTTTACCCAGTTTTTAAAATGCTTTGCTACCTGAGGATGAATTATGGCATTTGCTTTTTGAAGTAGAACTTTATCATTGAATATTTTATCAGCCATATATTTTCTATTCAACTCGCCATCTTTATATACTTCATTTCCAAGTAGCTTTATGAGTGATTCTCTTATAATGGGTGATGTATTTGTTAGTATTTTGGCTTCTACATCTGCATTATATATTGGAGCTCCCAATGAAGCAAACATTTTTGCAACAGTTGTCTTTCCACTTCCTATGCCTCCAGTAATACCAACAATCTTCATGGTCTTAGTCTGTTTATTTGAAAATAAAATAGTCTACTTTCTTGGGTTCAAATATAATATTCACAGCACCTTCTGGTTCTTTAGCCAATTTAGGTAACATAAAATTGTCGTCCTTGTTTCGATTAGAATAGTCACAGATAACTTTAAAACTATTAGAAGTGACAGTGGCAAAGTTATCTACAGAGATATCAAATGAAATTGTAATTCGTTCTGGAACAAGTTTGAGGTCAATTCCTGGAGGAAGGTTTACTACTTCAACGGGAAGTGTAAATTGCCCTTGTGAAAACTCTGCTACTGGCCATTTAAAATTGACTTCTTTTGGCGTTAAAGCTACTATTTCATCAGATGGCACAACAATATTTACTGATTCTGAAATACTTTGATCTACGTTTTTTAAAGAAACAGTTTCTGTATATACCGTATCTATTTTTTCTACTATTCCTTTAGGCCCTGATATGGTTACAAAATCTGGTTGTAGAACATACTCATCAATAGCTTTGTAACCATCTTTAAATAGAATATCTGTTTTAGCTTCTATTGCTACTTTTTTCAATACAATAGGGTCTAACTTAACATTTAATCTTTCTGGAGATAAATTTTTAATTTCCATGTACTTATTAAAACTAGAACTCAAATTACGTATTAGATCATTTTTAGAAATTGTAAAACTATTTTTTCCTTTTGCGTAATAATCTTCTACTACAATATCTAAAGTTGGTTTTTTAAATTTATAAAATAAAATTTCGAAACCATTAGCCGTCAAGTTATAGGAAATTTTCGACAGATTGTCTTCGGCTAATGCAGCGGTTTCTGGTAGTTTACTGTAATTGATGGTAGCCTCCATCGAAGTTGTAAACTCTCTCCCAAATTTAGTAAGAACCCAAAATATACAGGCTAACAAAAGAAAGAGTAAAAATAATTTCACCTTACTTTTTGAATATCTTTTAAATGTGTTTTTTGTCATACCGAGAGATTCGTATTTCCTTAAAATTACTTAAAAAATAGGAAGGGGAATTGTTTCTTTGGGTCTTTGTTTAAAACACCTATATAAAAGAACGATTTAATAAAAGCCATACCATAACCAAAAAACTGAATAAACATAGCAGGGACAGTCATCAAACCAATGTTTAAACTTTTATTCTTAATACTTGAGTCTAAGAAAATAGCGAGTATATATATAGCTATAGGTATTAAAAATAAATAATTATATAGAAGTCCTAAGATTACTGAAGTCAGCACAAACATGACAAATAGACTAGGCAGCCAAAATGTGATTTTGGAAGAAGATGGATGCCATTGATTTAAAATAGGCCTTGCCAGTCCAAATTTCTTAACTTGGGTATAAAACTTGCTCCAAGAAATCCGACGTTTATGATAGACAAAAGCATTAGGGATGAAAACTGTTTGATAACCAGCTTTTATAATACGCTGTGAAAGATCTGGATCTTCTCCTGGGTGGATCTTTCCAAAGCCTCCTGTTTTTTCAAAAGCTTCTTTAGAAATTCCCATGTTAAAACTTCTCGGTTCAAATTTCTGCAAACTTTTTTCACTTCCTCTTATTCCTCCTGTAGTTAGAAAAGAAGTCATTACATAATTAATTGCTTTTTGTAATGAAGTAAAGCTTTTATGTGCTGCATCTGCTCCACCAAAACAGTGAAAGAATTGCTTTGACAAAAAAGAATCTACAGTGGACAAGTAATGAGGTGGCAACAAGCAATCAGAGTCGAGAATTATATAGTAATTCCCTTTTGCTCGTTTCATTCCATAATTCCTAGAGTCACCAGGTCCAGAGTTAGGCTTATAGTAATATGAAATAGTCAACTGATCAGAAAACTCTGCTAAAACTTCTTCTGAAGTAAGTTCTGACCCATCTTCTACAATAACAACTTCAAACTCATTTTCAAAAAGTAAATGAGTCATACTTTCCAACAATTCCCTAATCTCTTGTGGACGATTATAGACAGGAACTATAAAAGAATATGTTCTAACCATACCGCAAAGTTAGTTAAATAAAAAAAGCCATTCTCTTTCGAGAATGGCTTCTTCATCTTTAAGTTAAAAAACTTAGTTCTTGATAACCTTATAGGTTCCAATTTGTCCGTCG
>DATGMT010000031.1:0-6319 GCA_035307265.1 Aequorivita sp. | reverse complement strand
GCTGAAAAAGAAGAATAAAACTAACTACGAAGTTTTTAACTTAGGAACAGGAAGAGGTAGCTCTGTTTTGGAGGTAGTGAACTCTTTTGAAAAAACAACAGGAGAAAAACTGAACTATAAAATTGTAGACCGTAGACCAGGTGATGTGATCTCCGTCTATGCCGATACAAAAAAAGCAAATGATATCTTGGGTTGGAAAGCCGAAAGAACCATGGAAGAAGCCCTGGCTTCGGCCTGGAAATGGGAAAAGAAACTAAGACAGATTTAAGTTTAGATTTCTGCGGTCCCCGAGCGGAGCCGAGGGGCGGTACCCAAAGCAGAGTCAAGGTAGAAGTTTCGGATGAACGGTCCCCCAGCGGAGCCGAGGGCGAAGTTCCAGGTGAAAGGTCCCCGAGCGGATTCCAGATACGGTCCCCGAGCGGAGCCGAGGGGCGATTACCTTTTTCATTCCTTCTTTAACCCACCTTTAACGCTTCAAATTTGGGATTGGCCATTGTGTTTCGTTTATTTGCATGAACTCAAAATCAGAAGATTACGTTATGAATTTAGTTTCAGTGAAACGAAAAACAAAAACAGAAAAAAGATTTACACAAAAAATGGGAATGTTTACCGCCAATGTGGTCTACATACAAAAGACGTTTTTAAGCGTGCCATTTAAAACAATCCATAAATACCGTGAGACCTATTACGGGGAAGTAAAGGACTGTGAAGACTGTGTGATAAGCGCTTAAACCCTCAATATTTTAAAACATATAAAACTCCGAATGATATTATATCATTCGGAGTTTTTCTTTTTAGGACCTTTGAATTTCTTCACATTAAAAAGGTATTAATTATTCAATTAAAATCTGTAATTTTGAATCATTCTAAATAATGAGTAATAAAATTGTAATCATGAAAACAGCTTCCTTATCAGATAACATTCAATATCATGAAAGTCGCCCAACAATACAAGTTTTGCTTGAAACTGATACCGTAAAAGAAATTAGAATAGCTTTTAAAAAAAGGCACATAATGAAAGAGCACAAAACCCCTTTTTCAATTGTAGTCGAAATATTTGAGGGTTCGGTTGATTTCGGAGTAAACGGAACAGTCCACCATTTGAAAAGAGGCGATCTCATTGCGCTTGAAGGTGACGTGCCGCATGATTTGGTTGCTACGGAAACCAGTATAGTAAGACTGAGCTTGAATAAGTCCGACTCCGTAAAACGAGTGAAAGAGGTAGTAAAACAATCTGAATAAATAATTAGTCGTGTCCGACTAAGATTTAAGACTGCTTCGCTAAAATACGTAAGACTTAGACTCATCTATTAACGACTAGACAATCAGTTTACTTGATTAAGTTTTCTTACTGGTTTTTAAATTTAGTGGTGAATATAATAGAAAGGCGTCTCGTAATAAAATTGCTTTAAGTTCTCGTTTTCTCTGGTTAAGTAGGGTTTTGTAATGTTTTAATCGGACGACAGTGAAGTATAAAAGATAAAAAGCGGGATTCGTCCCGCTTTTTATCTTTGTTGAAGGCTCCCTCACTTCTCTCAACAGCAATTTCAAAATCACTTTCTCAGAGTGCTTCTTATGGAAGAAATTCAATTCCATAAACATATTTTGGAAGTATTTCCGAATGTGAAACAGAGTTGGTGTTCAAATCAAATTCATAATAAAGAGTTTCTGCTGCATTTGATGCTTGATTTAAAGAGGTCAAATAATAAGTGAGATCGCACTCTCTAAAAGTTGTGGAATAAAACTCTGAATTTATATCATTCGAAATTGTCAATAGATTAGTGTAATTACCTGTTGTAGGATCAATTTTCACTAATGTCTTGGTCATTTGATCAACCTTGTGCATAATGGCCAACAAGCCTAGGCTTTCTGAATACTCTAGTCCGAAAAAGCGAACATAATCCGACGATGAAAAATTTGGATATAAATCTACATGTGATGCAGTATTATTAGCAGTGTTCACCGTTACCAAATTAGTGCCAGATAAAAAGTACAATTCATTTAGCTTATTTGTTGCAGAAGTCAATGTCTCCACATGAAAGAAGCTATTATTGTCAAAATCTTTTGTCATTGGATCAATAGGTAAGGTGGTTCCTGTTGCTCCCGTATTTATGTCAAATGTTTTTATGTCATAATGATTTCCCATTCCATTGTTTGCATATCCTCCATTTGATACTTCTATTACATATGTTGTGTTGTTTAGTAAAATTGGAGCGGTTATAGAAGTTGGTACCGTAAATTCTTGAGCAATATTGGTGTTTGTATTAAAGGAAATATATCTTCCTGCTCTGCTTATTAAAATACCGTGTAGATTGCTGCCTTCGTTGTAAAATGAGGTGCTTGTGGGCAATTCATAATTTAAATTTACATTACTAGTAAAGTTTCCATGGAAATTTGCCAGAGAGCTATTCAAGTTGTTGATTGAATAGGAAATATAATTAATTTCGCTAGTTGGATCTGGGCTGAAAGGCGTGCTCAAAGTGAGTAGGTTTTTTGCGAAACCATCACATTCAGATATTGGAACTTGATCGCAAGGAGAGTCATCCACACTACAAGAGGTTAAAATTAAACCTCCTAGAAGTGCAAGGCCAAAGAGTGTTTTTATTTTTTTCATGATTTCTAAAGTTTTTGATTTCACTCTTATATCAATAAAACTTTATTTTGTTACCCTCACTAAGAAATCGAAATCGAAACTTGGCAGGTTACAAGCTAGTCTAAAATGGAAACTTTGTCCGAGATAAGTCTGATTGTTGGATTGGAATAGAAATCAATTATGCGAAATCAAGCAATAAACGGTTTTAATTACACTCGCAATACGAAATGTATGTAAAAAGACCAATGAAATTCGTGGTGCAAAAACCAAAAATCCCGAACCACAATTGTAGTTCGGGAAAGTATTAGGTTTTTAGAAGGAAAACCTTATGGATTAAGGTCTATCTCAAAAATATAGAATGTTTAGGGGCTTTGTGGTAGTGTTTAGGTCAAAGAAATGGCCTTAAAACTAAATCCAATTTAAATCTCTGCCTTCTCAGTCTCAGCAGATCTATCAATCTTTTTCACCAATCCTTGTAAAACATTTCCTGGACCAACTTCAATAAATTTGGTTGCTCCGTCTTTTATCATATTCTGAACGCTTTGAGTCCATTTAACGGGTGCAGTCAATTGATTCATAAGATTCTTCTTAATTTCTGACGGATCAGTTACTGCAAAAGTGGACACATTTTGATAAATTGGGCAAGATGGGGTAGAAAACTTGGTGCTCTCTATAGCTGCTGCAAGTTCTTCGCGAGCTGGCTCCATTAGCGGACTGTGGAAAGCTCCTCCAACAGGAAGGATCAATGCTCTTCTTGCACCAGCTTCTTTTAAGCTTTCACATGCTTTTTCAACTGCTTGTGTGTCACCTGAGATTACTAATTGTCCAGGGCAATTATAGTTTGCAGCTACTACTGTTCCCGGAGTGTTTTCGCAAATAGATTCTACAATGCGGTCTTCCAATCCAAGTACGGCAGCCATGGTAGATGGTGTTATTTCACATGCTTTTTGCATTGCTAAAGCTCGTTTATAAACCAAACTCAAACCATCAGTAAACTCTAAAGTGCCATTTGCAACAAGTGCTGAAATCTCTCCTAGAGAATGCCCAGCAACCATATCTGGTTTAAAGTTATCACCCATTATTTTCGCCAAAATAGTAGAGTGTAAAAATATTGCAGGTTGTGTAACTTTTGTTTCTTTTAATTCTTCCGCCGATCCTTCAAACATGGTTTTTGAAATATCAAAACCTAAAATTTCATTTGCCTGATGGAATAATTCTTTCGCAGTAGAAGAATTGTCGTATAAGTCTTTTCCCATTCCGGAAAACTGCGCCCCTTGTCCAGGGAATATATATGCTTTCATAGTAGAGTGTTATATGAGGCTGCAAAAATAGAAATAAAAACTCCGCTTTACTAATTTCTAAAAATCACAAAATGAGAAACTCCCTTTTGGCTAAGCTTTTTAGGAGTATTTTGAAATAATCGATTTTACTTGAGAAAGATAACCTGCCCCAAATATGTTGAGGTGTACTAATAAATAATATAACTGCCAGAGTTTGATTCGCTTTTCCCAATCTTCAACTAATGGGAATAGAGAATTATAATGAATGAATATTTCTTCAGTGAAACCTCCAAATAGTTTCATCATCGCTATGTCCATCTCGCGTGGGGCAAAAGCTACAGCAGGGTCAATTAATACTGCTTCACCTTCGTTAGAAACCATGTAGTTTCCTCCCCAAAGATCACCGTGAATGAGTGAAGGAGCTTCTTCAGGAATCTCTTCTGAAATGTTTTTATAAAAGGAACTTAAATCTTCAAATTTGAACCCATTACTGTAAGCTAATCTAAATTGAGGCTCCAATCGTTGAGAAATGTAAAACTCTGAAGCTTTATCGCATAATTGATTTTGCTGAGGAAGGCTCCCAATGTAGTTGTTATAATCAAGCCCGAATAATGGCTGAGAGGTTTTGTGAAGTTTTACGAGATTATTAGCAAATTTCTTCCAGAAATCGTCTTTAATTTGACCTGAAGCTATATGCTCTAATAGCAAATATGCATCACTTTCCATATTGCCAACTGCTAGCTGTTTAGGAATTCTAAAACTATTTGAATCTTCTAAAAGTTTTAATCCTTTGGCCTCGGCAACAAACATTTTAGGGAAACGAGATGCGCTGTTTATTTTTACAACAAATTCACCTTCTATGCATTTCAAATGAAAGACCTCATTGATATCTCCTCCCGCTAAAGGGTGGGATTCAATGAGGTTGAGATTATTTTGAAATGCTATTTTCCTTAGATTTTCTTTCAAAAGTCATTCAAGGTTTTTTCAAGAGCTAAAGAAGGTAATTATCAATTTATTTATTCAGTTAAACTTTTTTCCTAACCCAGGTTTCATAGGTGAAGGAATACTTATGGCGCTCGTCTTTTTCGTGCTTTTCCTCAAAAATAAGCTCCCATTCATCTTTTGAAAATTCAGGGAAAAAAGTATCAGCTTCTTTAAAAGTAGAATGAACTCGAGTGAGTTCAATTTTGTCAGCAAATTTTAATGCAGCACTATAAATTTCACCTCCGCCAATAATAAAAACATCTTTAGTCGATTTGGCTTTCTCAAGAGCTTCTTCAAGGCTGTAGACTACGTTAGCGCCTTGCTTTCCATAGCTGCGATCTCTGGTTATAACAATGTGAGTTCGATTGGGGAGTGGTTTAGGGAATGACTCAAAAGTTTTTCTACCCATGATGATGAAATGATGGCTCGTAATCTTCTTAAACCTTTTAAAATCATCGGGCAAATGCCATAATAGATCATTTTTCCGACCTATTTCATTGTTTTCGCCTGCGGCAGCAATCATTGTAATCATTTTGTGTCTGGGGGTAAAGGAATGTCTATTTCTGTTTTTGCATTGAAAGTTTCAGGGGCTTTAGGTAAAGGAAAGTCTTTATCTATTTTCTTTTGAAGCTCAGCCATGCGCTCTGCTTGTTTAGCTTTTAACTTCATTATTTGTTGATCTTCCCATTCTTTTCCCATAAAGGAATTGAGAAGAAAAACATTTAGTAAGTGTACTAAAAAGAAAAATGCCCAAATCAATATAGCCCAAGTATACCAGCCATTTCCAATAATTTCTTGTCCAACATTTAAAAACTCATCTAGGACAATAAAAAGTACAGATCCCGCCAAAAAGAAAACAAAATGGCGCATTAAGTTTTTTTTCTGTTTTATTCTTGCACGTGCGTATTCATACTGCTCACGTTGCTCAGAATCAATTTCTTTGGAATTTTTAGATTTTGAAAACATAGTTTGTTAATTTCGTAAGGAATGTATTTTATGGGCTTAATACAAGCATTGTAAAAATACCCAATTTTAACGATTTTGAACCTCCAATCATGGAAGAAATCCATAGATATTTCCCTGCACTCGCTTCTTGTACGTATTTAAACACTGCTGCAAGTGGACTTGTACCCAAGCCCGTAATAGATTGGCGACGCCAACATGATCAACAAATGATGGAGCTTTGTGGTTTCCGTGAGCAAACAGAAGAGCATTTAAACTCAGTAAAAACTACAATCGCTCGCTTTTTTGGTGCCTCCCAAAATCAAATTGCATTGGTTCAAAATTTCTCTCTAGGCGTAAATATGATTTTAGAAGGCTTGCCAGAAGGTCAGAAAATCCTACTCCTAAAAGATGATTATCCTTCTGTAACTTGGCCTGTCGAAACACGCGATTTTAATGTTTGTTATGCCGAAATTGATGAGAACTTAGAGAATAATATTGAAATATCAATAGCGAAACA
>DATGMT010000030.1:0-5482 GCA_035307265.1 Aequorivita sp. | reverse complement strand
TTATCTCTTCTAGTTTCTTTTTCGCTATCATTTCTTCTTAATAAAATATGATTTTCATCGGCATTTGGAAAGCCGAGAGTTTTCAAGTTTTCCAAGGTTACTTTCTTTTGGTGCTCATCCCTATTAGTAATGTAAAAGGTTTCCACACCTTTGCTTTCAGCATATTTAAAAAACTCAAGCGATCCAGGGATTGCCTTTGCGCTTTTTAGATTGACCCATTCATCCCAACGAGTAGTTATATAGTCTTCATCCAATTCAATTTGTTTTCCACTGTAGGGACTGTTGTCCAATATGGTTTCGTCAATATCTGTAATGATTGCTAAAGGTTTTAAACTCTTTTCATTATTAGCGAGATAATCATCTAATTGCATTTTGGCAATATTGAATGCCTGATAGGCCAATGCTCGATATTCTGAGGAGCGTTGTTGCCAAAGCACAGCCGCAATTGAATATTCTCGTGCAGAAATGTGACTTGCATTTTTTCCCGAAAGTCCATGATTTCCTTCCGAAATTGAAACTTTACAACTAATTAATAAGATCAATGCCACGAAAGCAATGACTCCTTTAGTTCTAATAAATGATATTCTTGACATAACTATTTGTTCAAATTTATTTTATAGAATTTTTTAAAAATGAAATTTCACTTCAAATATATTTAAGTTATCCTCATGACTATAATATACGACTTTAGCATTGTGAAATTCCATAATTCTCTTGGCTAAAACCAGTCCTAAACCAAATCCAATTTTTCCTTCGCTGTTTTTACCTCTAAAAGAATGATTGAACAGATGTTGTTGTTCTTCTTCGGAAACTGTTTTGCCATAATTGGAAATAGAAATTCGAAGTGAGTCTTGAAGAGAACAATCGATTTTAATCTGTGCTTTTTGATCACTTCCGTAGCTAATACAGTTGAGTAATAAGTTTTGAAATGCTTGTTTGATGAGCATTTTGTTAGTGTTCAAAATTAGTTTCGCTTCTTCAAATTCATCTGGGTAAAAGTTGACTTCAAAACTAAAGTCGGGATAAACCATTTTTAGTTGTTCAATTATATTAAAAATCACTTCATCTATCCGAATTTCCGACTTGTCTATTTTTTGACCCGACTCAATTTTAGAAATCTCCAAGAAAACGTTGATTATTTCTCCCAAAGATTTGGCTTGGTTTATCTGACCTGTCAGAACAGATTTCATTTCATCTATATCCGTATAGGTTCGGGTTTTTTCAAGTTCCGAGACCAGAATAGCCACAGGGGTTTTAAGCTCATGGGATATGTGGTGAATAGCATTTTTTTGAAATGCAAAGGCTTCATTCGTACGACTTAAAAGTTCATTGAAACGTTCGGTTAAATGTTTAAGTTCAGAGGAGGTAGTATCTGGTTTTAATAAAGCCGATTGCTCACTACTTAAATCGTAATCGTTTAAGTTTTCTGCTAATTTCGTTATAGGTTTAGAAATAATATTCGAAAGATAGAGGGATACAAAAACAACAATCACTGTAGCTGCAACAAAAAGAGTTATGAGTACATTGTGCAAGAAATACATTTTGGAGTAGCCAAAAGCATCATAAGCCTTGCTCACGCCATAATAGGTCTTTCCTTTGTGTTCAACATATACACCAATCAGATCATAGTCGTCTTCCTTGGTTTCAATCCATTGTGTAGTTGGGGAAAGTCCATTGAGAATTTGATTAGTTTTTGCAATCGGCAAGGAGTCGAGACTAGAAAAAATCAGTTCTTTTTTACTATTAAAAATGAGGAGTTTTTCGTCATAAAAATCGTGAATATCCTGAGCATCCAGCATAAGTGCTAGTTCCTCGCTCATTTGTTGGAACTCCGATACCAATCCAACCGTGTATTTTATCTTTTCATTTTGTTGTTGTTGGAATTCTTCTTCCCGATATTCAGAGAAGAGAATATAGACTAATGAAAATGAAATGGCTGCAAGAACTATAACAGTACTTGAAAAATATATGAGAATTTTATCGCGTATTTTCATTTAAAATGGGTTTTCTACGAATTGATATTTATTCAATATCACTCAGAATCCAAATAATAACCATAACCCACCTTGGTTTTAATATTGTTTTTTTCAAAAGGTTTGTCAACCTTGTTTCGTAAAAAATTGATATACACTTCGATTGTGTTTGTATTGGTATCAAATGAAGTTCCCCATATTTCCTCCATTAATCTATTTTTGGTAATAACCTCGTCTTTATTTTCGCAAAGTATCTGCAAGATTTGATATTCTCTTGGGGTTAGAGCTATATCTTTTCCTTGTCGAGAAACACTTTTCTGTGAAAGATTTATCGTGATATCATCAGCAACTATAATATTACTTTTTGGCGAATCAGATCTATTGCTTCTTTTAATAAGTGAATGGACACGCAATATCAACTCTCTCATAAAAAAAGGCTTAGTTAAATAATCATCCGCACCGCAATCATAACCTTTCACTTTATCTTCTAATTCACTAAAAGCGGTAAGCATTAAAACTGGAGTTTCCGTATTATAAGTACGGTAGTTTCGGCACAAATCAAAACCGCTTTTCCCAGGTAGATTTATGTCCATAATAATACAGTCGAAAGAATCTTTCTGTAGAATGCGTTCTGCCAATTGACCATCAAAGACACTCTGTGTTATAATGTTTTCTGCAGTTAATGCACCACTGATATTTTTATTCAGCGTAGGATCATCTTCTATTATTAAAACTCTCATAATTAAAAAAGGCTCCGTTTTTAAAACTCTTCAAATTGACATCTCATTACAAAAATACAGCTTAAAACTTCCATTTTCACAACAAAGTTAAGTTTGAAATAACTCAAAAAAAAAGGGATACATTATGTACCCCTTTTTGGTAGAACAAAAACCTGCCTATAGTTTTACTTTTTACATTTTAACTTCTTTTCCATCCTTATCTACGAGCATTACTTCGTCAAAGCCCATGTCTTTGAATTGTTCAAATTGAGTTGCTGCATCACCTACAACAACATAGGCCATTTTTGACGGATCTAAATATTTATTAGCTAATGCTTTGTGTTGCTCTAGTGTCATATTGTTTATAATATTCTCCTCTTCTTCTATATAGTTAGAAGGAAGATTATACTCATTTATTTCTTGAAGCATTCCTAACAAGGATCCTTGTGTCTCAAATCGACGGGCATTAGACTTAACAAGTGCATTTTTGGTGAAGTCTAAATCTTCTTTAGAGATTCCTTCTTTATACTTTGCTATTTCATCTCTAAAAATCTGAACCGATTCACCTGTTGTATTTGTTCTAACACTTGAAGAAGCTGTGAACTTTCCTGGTATTTTACTTCCACTAAAACCAGTTCGTGCTCCATAAGTATATCCTTTTTCTTCACGAAGAATCAAGTTTACGTTTCCTGAAAAAGAACCTCCCAACTTGTAGTTCATTACTTCTGCAGGGAAAAAGTCTTTATCTGTTCTTGGAAGTCCTATATACCCGATATTGATAACAGATTGTTTAGCATTTGGAATATCTACAAAGTAAAGTGATGCTTTGTCTCGTGTATTTGCTACAGGGTATTCAGGCATATTCACTTCCTTAGCAGTCCAACGGTCTTCTAGACTTTTTAAATCTTTCAGGATCTCATTTTTATCGATGTTTCCAACTACTTGAAAAGTACTGATTGAAGGTGAAAAATAATTGTTATAATAGGATTTCAAATCATCCATTGTTATAGCTTTAACAGACTCTGCTGTTCCTGAAACAGGGTAACTAAAAACATGGTCTTCACCGTAAAGGATCTTGTTGTAAACTCTATTTGCAACAGCATTAGGGTTTGCATCCGAGCGTTTAATATTATTCAAAGTTCTTGTTTTTAATCGTTCTAATTCTTCTTCATCCCAACGTGGCTCCAAAAGAATTTCGGTAACTAACTCCATTGTTTTTTCTAAATTTCGAGTTAGTGTATTTCCTCGAACAACTATAGACTCATTAGTTGTATACATGTATATATTAGCTCCCAATAATGCAATTTCTTCTTCAAGTTCTTCAGGAGTTTTATTTGCAGTTCCTTCCATCAATATATCACTCATCAAATTAGCTACACCATTTTTCTCTATATCATCAAGTAAGTGACCTCCTTCAATAGTAAGACTGAAAGTTACTACTGGAATTTCATCTTGATAAATCCCTGAAACTTTCATGCCATTTTTAAGTTCAGCACTCCATATCTCTGGAATGTTTAAACTTGGTGTTTCTCCAGCTTCTGGTTGTTTAGAACGGTCGAAGCTTGAAGGACTTTTTACAATCTCCACCTCTGCCTCTTTAATCTCTACTTCAACATTTTCTGTGATTTCTTCCTCTACCACTTTTGCAAGTGTTGAGTTCTCTGCAATTAACTCTAATTGTCCTTTAGGAACAAAGCTGGTCATCACGTATGGCTTACCTTTAATATATTGGTTATATACTCTCATGACATCTTCCTTAGTCACAGATTTTACATTTTCAATGTCTTGAGTAATAAATCCGGGGTCTCCAGTGAAAACGTTATACCTAGCCAATTGGAATGATTTTCCAAGCACGCTACTAATTCCATTATAGAATTGAGTTTCTAATCCTGCTTTTATTCTTTCTAAGTCACGATCGGTGACTCCTTCTTTTTCAAACAATGCAAAAGCTTCATTAATTCCTTCTTCAATAGTATCGAGGTCAACGCCATTGTTAGCTGTGATAGAAATTCTAAAATCTCCAGCCAATTCGTTAGAACTATTGTAAGCTGTAGTTCTCGAGGTGAGGTCTTTTTCTTTTACTAAAACTTTATATAAAGCTGCTTTTTTTCCTTGCGATAAGATTTCACCTAAAACATCTAGTGCATAAGCATCATCTGTATAATGCTCTACAGTTGGCCAAACCATTGTAAGTTGTGGAGCTGTAGCGAAATTATCTTCGTGATACAGCCTCTTGGTTTCAGCTAGCTTTACAGGCTGAGGCTTCAAAGGTTCTACTTCTTGGCGTCGCTTAATCTCTCCAAAATACTTTTCAATCATTTCCTTGGCTTCTGATATTTCAAAATCTCCAGCCAAAACTAAAGTAGCATTGTTAGGTCCATAAAACTGATCATAAAACTCATGGACATCATCCACTGTAGCTTTTTGAAGATCTTCTAACTCACCAATTACTTGCCAGTTATACGGATGTCCTTCAGGATACAAGTGTTTATCTATCACCCAACGAGTGTGTCCATAGGGATTGTTATCAACGCGCTGGCGTTTTTCATTTTGAACCACCTCTTGTTGATTTATAAATGCAGATTCAGTGACTGTATTAATGAAAAAGCCCATTCTATCGCTTTCAAGCCACATCACGGTTTCCATTGCGTTTTTAGGAACCACTTCATAATAGACAGTACCATCTTTCCAGGTTCCGCCATTTAAAGTTCCACCAACATCTTGAATAATCTTAAAAAATTGATCTTGAGCTACATTTTCAGATTCTTGAAAAAGCATATGCTCAAATAG
>DATGMT010000029.1:0-19748 GCA_035307265.1 Aequorivita sp. | reverse complement strand
GTTAATATCAGCGCCTGCATATCCTTTAACAAACAAATGGATTAGGTAAGGTTTAAACAACGGTTTCCAACTTTTTACTAATTCAAAATTAGCATCGTCTGTGTCTAATGAAAAGCCTCTAGGCGTAAAACCTCCAGCATCACTTTCCAATGCGAATCGGTGAATTTCATTTTTTCGTTTTGCTTCTTCGGCATATTTCAAGCCTCCACGTAATCCGTTTTCTTCATTCATAAATAAAACCACTCGAATGGTATGTTTCGGCTTATATCCGAGTTTTTTAAACATGCGAACAACCTCCATACTCTGTACCACTCCTGCCCCATCGTCATGTGCTCCATCTGAAACATCCCAACTGTCAGTATGTGCCCCAACTACAATATATTCATCAGGAAATGTACTACCTGTTATTTCACCAATCACGTTATAACTTTGAACGTCGTCCCAAATTTTACAGTTTTGTTTAAAGTAGAATTTTAAATTAGGGTTAAGCTTAAGCATACTACTTAAATATTCGGCTCCGTTAGTACTTATAGCCGCTGCAGGGATTCTTTTATCCGCCGGAGTGTCGCCATAGCTCATAGCGCCTGTGTGTGGAAAGTCGTCCATGCGTAGATTAAGTGAACGTACAATTACTCCAACAGCTCCATATTTTGCTGCTTCTCTTGCACCCGCATATCTTTGATCTCCCGCACCGCTATAAGCAACAAAGGTTTGAACATGTTTTGGATCCATAGGTCGATTGAAAAACACAATTTTTCCTTTTAGTTTTTCCTCGCCTAAACTTGCTAATTCTTCTATGCCTTGAACTTCAACAACTTCGGACTTAATACCTAAATTAGGTGTAGGGACCGATCCTCCTAAAGCCAAAATATCCATGGTGGTTTTACGACCATTTTCGCCCTCAATGTAAGCGTACTCTTTAAAACCACGTGTCCATCTTGGAACCATGACTGGTTGTAGCCAAACTTTATCTAACCCGAGTTCTTTTAGTCGTTCTTCTGTATAACTAACTATACGTTCAGCTCCAATAGAACCTGACAGTCTCCCTCCAATTTGATTCGAAATATGATCTAACCATTCATAACTCTTTCCTTCAGTTAGAGCAGTGTCAAATAGTTTTTTAATCATAATAGAATCCTTCTCAAAGCTTTGAGAAAAACTGCTAAACGAGATGAGTGATACTATTAAAAGTGTGGGGATTGAAAAGATTTTCATGTATAATATAATTTAATGTAGAAGAATTTGGATGCTTACTTCAGTTAAAAACTAATGATATTTCTAAAAGTTGGTATAAGAGTTTCTGTTATTAACTATTCTTCAAACGTTCTTTATATTCAGCTATTTTCGCTTGAATCTCTTCTGGTAATACAGGTTCTTTGATGTCTTTATACTTTTGTAATTCTTGAAGCATTATTTCGGCTACGATTACACGAGCAGTCTTTTTGTCGTCGGAAGGAACAATGTACCAAGGTGCGTGCTCTTTGGAAGTATTATTTATAGCTTCCTCATAATAGGTTTGGTATTCGTCCCATAGTTCGCGTTCATCAAGATCTCCTGGATCGAATTTCCAGTTTTTATTAGGTTTATTTAGACGTCGTAGTTGTCGGTGTTTTTGCTCGTCTTTTCCTAAGTTTAAAAAGAACTTAAATATAATAGTGCCATTCTGCTGAATAGTCTTTTCAAAATTATTTATCTCCTCGAAACGTCGATTCCAAAAAGATTCATCGATATCATCGAGACTATTGACGTTAGGGATATTTTCATCTAAAATGTATTCTGGATGAACACGAGTGACTAATACGTTTTCGTAGTGCGTTCTATTAAAAACTCCAAACTTACCGCGTTGAGGTAATGCTACATAGTGCCGCCAAAGATAGTCATGACGTTTCTCAAGTTTAGTAGGAGTTTTAAAACTGTGGACTACTACTCCACGGGCATTGAAATCTTTAAAAACTTCACGAATTAAACTGTCTTTTCCAGCTGTGTCCATTCCTTGAAAGCAAACTAATACAGCATATTTTCCATGTGCGTATAATGTGTCCTGAAGCTCTCCTAAAGCTCTTCTAGTTTTCTTGAGTTTCTTCTTTAATTCTTTTTCTGAAGCTTCTAAATCCAAAGAAGTTTTAGTCTTATGGATATCAATCTTTTTAGAAACTTTAAAGTCTTGAATGTGTATATCTTTCATACTTAGAAGAATTTAGTTGCTTATAATTAGAATTAAATCATCTCTACTAAATAAGAGTTTAGACAGATTTAATCAATATGGCTTTAAGATAAGAAATAATTATTATTCACACTTTTTTGCAGCTTTCTGAACTGTAATTTTAACTAGTTCTATTTACTTGCAAAAAGTTCTACGTCTTTCTCACTTATTTCTTTTCCGCCAAGAATAATCAATCGTTCAACCACATTTCGTAATTCGCGAATGTTTCCTGTCCAGTCATATTCTTGTAGAAGTTTGATTGCTTTAGATGAAAATTTCTTAGGAGAAGTTCCGTGTTCTTTCGATATTTTATCTGAAAAATGTTCTACTAACAATGGAATGTCGTCTTGTCTATCTTTTAGTGCAGGCACCTTGATTAGAATAACAGCAAGTCTGTGATAAAGATCTTCTCTAAAGCGGCCTTCGGCTATTTCTTCTTTTAAATCTTTGTTAGTTGCTGCTATTACACGAACATCAACTTTAATGTCCTTGTCACTTCCAACGCGTTGAACTTTGCTTTCTTGAAGTGCTCTCAACACTTTTGCTTGAGCAGACAAGCTCATGTCTCCAACTTCGTCTAGAAAAATAGTTCCTTTATTAGCAGCTTCAAATTTACCAGCTCTATCCTTAGCAGCTGAAGTAAAAGCACCTTTCACATGACCGAAAAGTTCGCTTTCTATCAATTCACTTGGTATAGCAGCGCAATTCACTTCTATAAGCGGTCCTGAGCTTCGATCGCTTTTTTGGTGAAGCCAATGAGCAACAAGTTCTTTTCCTGTTCCATTAGGCCCCGTAATCAAAACACGAGCTTCTGTAGGAGCTACTTTCTCAATCATATCTTTGATATGCTCAATCGCTTTAGATTGACCAATCATTTCATAATTCTTTGAAACTTTTTTCTTTAATCGAGTGTTTTCAACTACTAATTCTTTGCTGTCTAAAGCTATTCTAACCGTATTGAGCAGTCTATTTAAATCTGGCGGTTTTGATATATAGTCGAAAGCGCCCATACGCATCGTATTTACTGCGGTGTCTAGGTCGCCGTGACCAGAAATCATCACAATTGGGATTTCAGGTTTTATTTTCTTTACAGCCTCTAGCACTTCTACTCCATCCATTTTGGGCATTTTGATGTCGCAAAGTACAAGGTCAAAATCTTCATTTTTAAGAATTTCCATACCTTTTAAACCGTCTTCTGCTTCATAAACTTCATAACCTTTATTTTCCTCGGTTAATATTTTTACAAGCACACGGCGGATTGCAGCTTCATCTTCAATAATTAGTATTCGAGACATTTTTTAATATTTAAATTTTAATCCAACTCTATAATATGGTGAGTTAGCAGTATTTATTTTATAAATTCTATTTCCATCGCCATCTTCTAAACGAAAGTCACTGTAAATAGATTGGGCAGCGTAGGCATAAAATAGAAGTTGTTCTGTAAAGAAATGTTCATACCCAACACCTATAACTCCAGAAGTGTGTTGTATAGACTCTGCAAATTTTTGGTCTGGGTTATCTGTTGGTGAGTTTGGGGCGAAACCTTGCTGAATGTTAGCATAAATATTCTCTATAGTAGCAAATACTTGAATGCCATCCTTGTGACTGTCGTTTAAATAATGTCGAATATTTGTTTTAGGAATACCTAAAGTATATGTCCAATTTCGACTGAATTTTTTATAATAATTTATTAACGGTAAAGGATACCATCTTCCTGGTACGGTAGAATAAATCAATCCGATAATTAGACGATAAGGCTTTTCTCCTTCAGATAGATTTCTTCTTTTATCTTTTATAACGTAAGCACCAATTTCGTAGATAAAATCGTCTTTAATAGGATTTCCCTCCAAGTCACTTTCTAATTTCACTCCGGCTCTAATCCCGTAACGCCATTCGTTTTTACCTTTCCAGACATAACCTAAAAAACCATACATGCTTTGGGTGGAAGTGACCAAATTATTATCAAAAGCAACTACGTCATGTTTATCATTAATATCTATATCTACATGTCTATACTCTAAACCTATAACAAATATTTCCTTTTTCTCTTCATCCAAAGGTATAGGGACTTGAATTAATGACCTAAAACGGCTTACTGTGTTTTTAGATTTTGAATAAGGCAAATAGAAATACTCCACTCTAGCCAAATCAGTAGTTTGAGCAACGATTTCAAAAGAAATCAAAGTGAATAATAGTATGCTAATTATGCCTTTTAATCTCATAAAAACTTTCCTTAAAAGGAATGTATATATCAATTAACTCATTGATGTGCTAATTAGTATTAATACTTCAGCCATTTAAACAATTCTTTGTAGGTAGGTTTTTTACCATACATAAGAATTCCAACTCTGTATATCTTAGCAGCAAACCATACTGTTCCAAAGAAAGTTAAAAATAAGATAACAATTGAAATAAGCTGTTGCCAAAGTGGCACTCCAAAAGGAATACGCATTAACATTACAACCGGTGAAGTGAATGGTATATATGAAAACACTTGAGAAACCGTTCCGTGTGGGTTGTCTATTACTGTAAATACTCCAACATATACTGCAAGCATAAGTGGCATTAATATAGGCATCATAAATTGTTGTGTGTCTGTTTCGCTATCAACAGCTGCTCCAACTGCTGCATAGAGTGAGGCATATAATAAATAACCTCCCACGAAAAACAGGATAAACATTATAATCAGATTAAGGATTGGTAAATTATTAATCTCTAACATGAGATCATGAACCATTTTTTGAGCGCCCCCATCTACACTTTGTTCTAACATTTGTTGAGAAGGCGATGCTGCAGCGGTGTCTATTCCAAATACTGATGATGCTACTGCCATTAAAATGAATATCAAAACTACCCAAATCATAAACTGGGTTAGACCCGCCAAAGTGGTTCCAAGTATTTTACCAAGCAATAATAAACGAGGTTTAACAGATGAAATAATTACTTCAATAACTCTACTCGTCTTCTCCTCTATTACACTTCGCATGATCATGTTTCCATAAATAATGATGAACATAAACAGAAGGTAACCTGCAGCTCCACCAAATGCTAATTTAAGACCAGATCCAAGTTTTGAAGTTTCTTGACCTCCAAATGTTTCTTGATTAGCGCTTATTTTAATGTGTAGTTTTTTGATAATCTCTGAATCAATCCCCGCTTCACGAAGCTTTAAAGCATTGATTTTTTTCTCCAACATGTTGTTTATACTTCCAATAGTTGAAAGAGAAGGAGAATCTTTGGAGTAGAAAGTAATGCCTCGGGAAAGAGCTCCTAAGTCTTCGGTTTTTGGAATATATAACAAACCATATACTTGATTTTCTTCTGCATCTTTCTTTGCCTCATCTAAAGTAGTGTCGAAGACAATTTTATATTGAAGCTGAGAAGAGCTCACAAATTCTTCCATAAAAAGTCCGCTTTCGTCCATTACATTTACAGTACGCACTGTATCGTTGTTCAAATTTGAGAGATAAGCCACTAGAGCAAAAATTCCGACAAAAAGAAGCGGACTCAAAAATGTCATTATGATAAAGGATTTGTTCTTAACCTTTGTAAGGTATTCCCTTTTCATTATTAGGAGTAGATGATTCATGGGAGATTAGTTTTTTTGGATGGTTTGAATAAAAATTTCACTTGCTGATGGAATAACTTCAACAAAATGAGTGAGTTGCCCTAAGGACGTTAAATAACCGATTAGTTCATTTGGAGAATGTCCATCAGGAATTTTTATCTGATATTGAAGTTCATCATTTATACTCTTAAAGTTTGCAGGAAACATTTCGAACTTTTCTTTTAAAAGAGAGGTCGTATTATTATGATCGGGAGTTATCAAGCCAATTTCAAAGGTGTTGTTCTTAAATTCACGTTTAATATCAACTAATCTACCATCCAAAATTTTATTAGATCTATTAATCAAAGCAATATGATCACACATTTCTTCCACAGATTCCATACGGTGTGTAGAAAATATAATGGTAGCACCATCATCGCGAAGCTTTAATATTTCATCTTTAATAAGATTTGCGTTAATTGGGTCGAAACCACTAAAAGGTTCGTCAAAAATTAAAAGTTTAGGATTGTGAAGCACTGTTACTACAAACTGAATTTTTTGTGCCATTCCTTTTGATAGTTCTTGAATTTTTTTATCCCACCAGTCGCCAATATCTAGTCGATCAAACCAATACTTTAACCGTTGTCTAGCTTCTTGTTTAGATAGACCTTTGAGTTGGGCTAAATATAGCGCCTGCTCTCCTACCTTCATTGTTTTATAAAGGCCTCTTTCTTCGGGAAGGTATCCAATATATTTTATGTGCTCTGGTTTTAAAGGTTCTCCATCTAAAATTACAGAACCCGTATCCGGCATCGTTATTTGATTAATGATGCGTATTAATGTGGTTTTCCCCGCGCCATTAGGCCCAAGAAGCCCAAATACACTTCCCTTATTAATTGAAAGAGATACGTCATTCAATGCTTTGTAATCTCCATATGTTTTGGAAACATTGTTGACTTCTAATAGTTTTTTCATAGTGTTTGTTTGAAGGCTGTAAATATATTGATTTGATAATCTCTCTTACCCTTTTATATGCAAGTTTTAAGATTATTTTTAAACAATAATTAATCAGAAGGAAATAGTGAAAACCTATAGTAATATGATCTTCACCCATTACAATTAATATAACTAGAGTCGATACCTCCTTATGTAAATAATCTCCTTTATAATTAATTACAATTACACTGAGAATCTATATTAAAGTAGAGACAGGAAATGGTATAAAAGCAAAACCCACCCAAAAACTAAATTCTGGATGGGAAAAAAATTGCTATGAAAAAGAAAAAATATCGCTCCATTGGTTTGGAGAGACCTGTCAAATATATATAAAATATATTATTTAACGTTTATTTAAGTAAACATATCTTTTACTTTTTCAAAAAATGATTTGTCTTCTTTCTCAGGGTTTGGTTGAAAATGCTCGTCTTCGTTCATCTTTTCAAAAAACTCACGCTGCTCTTTCGACAGTGATTTAGGCGTCCAAACATTAATATGAACCAATAAATCACCATTACCATATCCATTTATGCTAGGAATTCCTTTACTTCTAAGTCGAAGTATTTTTCCGCTTTGAGTTCCTGCTTCAATCTTTATACGAACTTTTCCTGTTACAGTTTCAATTTCTTTTGAAGCTCCTAGTGCTGCTTCAGAGAAATTAATGTATAAATCATAGTGAAGGTTGTCTCCTTCTCTTTGAAGTGTTGGGTGAGGTTTTTCTTCTATAGCAACTAATAAGTCACCAGGAATACCGTCTCCTGGTGCATCATTTCCTTTTCCAGAAACTTTTAGTTGCATTCCGTCAACTACACCTGCTGGAATTTTGATTGAAACGGTTTCTTCTGCCACCAACATTCCATCGGCATCAGCATTTGTTGGTTTAGAATCTACGACCTTCCCTATTCCACTACAACTAGAACAAGGTGTAGAAGTTTGCATTCTACCTAAAATAGTATTTTGAATACGTGTAACTTGTCCAGAACCATTACAACTCGGACACGTTTTATAGGTTGTGCCTTTGGCGAGTTTTTTTCTCTTGACTTTAATTTTCTTTTCAACACCATTGGCTATTTCCTCTAAAGTCAATTGAACTCGAATCCTAAGGTTTCCACCTTTAACGGTGCGACGACCACCGCCGCCACCAAAACCACCGAATCCGCCGCTAAAGCCACCACCAAAAATATCTCCAAATTGGCTGAAGATATCATCCATGTTCATGCCGCCACCGCCAAATCCGCCACCTTCAAAGGCTTGATGGCCGTATTGGTCATAACGAGCACGTTTATTAGGGTCGCTTAAAACCTCGTAGGCTTCAGCAGCCTTCTTAAACATGGCTTCTGCTTCTTCATTATTAGGGTTTTTATCTGGGTGATATTTAATTGCCTTTTTTCTGTAGGCTTTCTTTATTTCCGCTGCTGAAGCATTTTTTGAAACCTTCAGTATTTCGTAATAATCTTCTTTCATATCTATTTCCGACTTACCGGATAATTTTTTATTTTACTGTCCTATAACAACTTTAGGGTAACGAACTATTTTGTCACCAAGAGTATACCCTCTCTCAACAACGTCAATAATTTTACCTTTCAGTTTCTTTTCAGGAGCAGGAATTTGAGTGATAGCTTCGTGTGTTTCAGCATCAAATGAATCTCCCATTTTCACTTCAATTGGTTCTAAACCTTTTGATTTTAAAGTTTCACGAAGTTTATTGTTAATTAGCTTAACACCGGTAAACAAACCGTCGTCTTCACTCTTTTCTATCTCTTTTAATGCTCTTTCAAAATCGTCTAACACAGGTAAGAGAGACTTCATAATATCTTCTCCTGCAGTTTTAAACATTTCAATTCTTTCGCGAGTAGTTCGTTTTTTATAGTTTTCAAATTCAGCAAAAAGACGTAGATAACGTTCTTTTTCTTTTTCAATTTCAACTTTCAATTCATCAACAGGATCTGTTGATTTTTCATTTTCTTTTGAATCTGCTTTATCTTGTTCAAGAGTTTCGTTTTCTTGAACAACCTTTTGTTCGTCTAATATGTCTTTATCTTTCTTGCTCATGATAGCTTATGTTTCAATTTTCATTCAAGGAAGCAAATTTACTGCCATATATGAATAAATGTCAAAATGTCACTGAACATATTTTAGTAAATTATTAAGAACATGCCATTCACCTTATATCTATCTTCGCAGGCTCATAAATAAAAAAACAATCAACAAATGAAATCAACAACTTTAAAAATTACTTTATTAGCATTTCTTGCTGTAGGTGCATTTTCATGTAAAAATAATGAAACTAAGACTGAAGAGCCTTTAGAGGTTGCAGCTGAAGCTTCGGATTTAGCAACTTCGTATGTAGTGGATACTGAAAAGTCTATCATCAAATGGGAAGGATCTAAACCAACTACAACTCATTTTGGAACTGTAAATGTATTTTCTGGAACACTTTTAGCCGCTGGTGATAAAATTGAAGCTGGAAACTTTACAATAGATATGAAGTCTATTGTAGTACAAGACATTGATGGTGATGAAAGAGCAATGCTTGAAGCTCACTTAAAAGGTACAACAGAAGGTAAAGAAGGTGACTTCTTTGATACTAACACCTACCCTCATGCTAAATTTGAGATGACTGGAATTGAAAACGATATTGTTAAGGGTAATCTTACTATTAAAGATAAAACACACGCCATCGAATTCCCTGCTAAAATTATCATTGAAGGAGATGCTATGACTCTTGAAACCGAGCAAATTGAACTTGACCGTACTAAATGGGGAGTTAATTTTGGATCAAAATCTATTTTTCCAAATTTGGGAGACAAGTTTGTTAGTGACACAATGAAAGTTACAATTTCTTTAGTTGCTGTAAAAGCATAGCTAAATTGTAGGTTATTTAAGTTTAAAAGGAGAGGCTTTAGGGTCTCTCCTTTTTTAATGGAGTAAATCTTGTAACGCAGACTCTATATTGTGATATTTAAATATATAGCCTAGCTTACTGATTTTTTCGGAGCTTACTAATTGACCATCTATTACTAGCATTGACATTTCTCCTAAGACTAGTTTTAATGCAAACGCAGGTACATTAGGTAGCCAAAGCGGGCTATTCAATTCAGAAGCAATTAGCTTTGTCATTTTCTTATTCTGAACAGGGTTAGGCGCAACTGCATTATAGATTCCTTCTAAGTTATTTTGAAGTATAAAAAAATATATACCTGCAATATCTTCGATGTGAATCCACGATTGCCATTGTTCTCCACTTGCTAATGCCGAACCAACACCAAGCTTTATTGGCTTTACTAATTTAGGTAAGGCACCTTGACCTTTTGCTAAAACCATTCCTGTTCGGACTTTTGCAACGTCTATTCCTAAACCTTTAAACTTAACTGCTGCAGATTCCCAAGCAGATACCACTTCTGCTAAAAAAGTATCATCTACTTCAGTATTTTCTTCGGTATATAATTTTGTTAGTGAGCTAGGGTAAATATTAACTCCACTTGCAGAAATGAAATGGTCAATTTCATGATCAATTTCTTGGAGGCTTTTATAAATAAGTTCCATAGACTTAACGCGGCTATCTATAATCGTTTTTTTATAGCTTGAAGTCCATCTGTTTGAAATAGAAGCTCCTACAAGATTAATTATTGTAGATACATCTTTAAAAGCTTTTATATCTATTTCACCTTTCTTCGGATTCCAATAAAACCCTTGGTAGTTTGGTCTATTTTCAATTTTATCTTTACTAGTTGTAAAGTAATTTACGTCTATTCCATTTTCATGGCATAAATTCACCAATTTACTGCCAATAAGTCCCGTTGCTCCAGTAATCAATATTTTTTTGCTCATAGCTCTAATTTAATTATTCATTACATGAAAACAAAGGGTCTTAACGCAAGATTAGGATTTTGTAAACAGCTTTTTTTAGGCCAAATTAAAATCAAAAAATACTAGGTGAATTCACAAAGATATTATCTTTTATAAGCTCTCATCATCTCGCGTTTTCCAGGTGGTCCAGGAATGCGATCTACTTCAAATCCAACAGAAATTAGAGCTCGTTTAGCACTACCATTAGCAGCATATGTAACAAGGACACCTCCAGGTTTTAGAGCTTTATACATTAGTTTGAATATTTCTTCGGTCCAAAGTTCTGGCTGAACACGAATGCCAAAAGCATCGAAGTAAATTAAATCAAACTCATCTTCACTATTAATTTCTGAAAACCTTCTTTTTAGCTTTGTTAATTGAAAGTGAGAGTCTATGCTACTTTGCTCTTCCCAAGGAATGTTGTGCATTTTTAAAAAAGGCACTTCTGAAGACTTTAATAAAGAAGGGAAATTTAAAGATTGAACCTCTAAAAATTCTAGGGGGAATGCTTCTATCCCAGTGTATTGAACTCGAATAGGATTGTTTTTGTTTTCTAAAAAAGTTAAGAAACAATTGAGTCCTGTTCCAAAGCCGATTTCTAAGATTGATATTTTATCGAGGTTTTGGGAAGTTGTATAATATTGGAAACCTTCCTTAATAAAAACATGAAGGGCTTCAGCTACTGCACCATGCTTTGAATGATATTGTTCATTCCATTCAGGAATCTGCAAAGTGAAGGAACCGTCGCCCGTTTTAAATAAGGTCCGTTTCAACCTGATTATTGATTTTGAGTTTCAGGAATTAAAACACCGTTAGCCTCAAAAGATAATGTTTTCTTAGGCTCGGTAATTGCGGCTATTTCTTCAGGTGTAGCACCTCCATCTTCCGCGTAATGACGCTGATCTTCAACACTCATCTCTTCAATATAAGCTTTACCTGCCATAATTACTTCTTGACCTGCTAAATTTTTAGGCATAAAGAAACCGTAATCTTTAAAACGTACCATAGCTTCTTTTTCTCCTAAATCAACTTTCATCCAGCAGCCTTTATTTTGACAAACTTCTTTAACAATAGATGTAAATTTTAAATTTAGAGTATCACCTGTTTTTAAGCCTTCATATTTTGCCAATAAGTCCTGAGTAGATAAAACAGATTCGTCAGTTATTTCATCTCCAATTGATTGGTATTTTTGTGTAACTTCTACATTTTCAGTCTCTGAAACTTCAGTTACAGAATTTTCTTGAGTTTTATCGTTTTTGCAGGCTGACATTGCTCCCACAACTGCAAGTGCTAATAATATTTTTTTCATTTTGGGTTAGTTATTAAATTACTGATAGATAATAGATTGCAATCTTAATAAATATTCTGGTTTTTTATGGTATAAATTTTGTCTATTTTTACTGAATTAAATAGTACTTCACATGAATTCTTCTAATACACTAAAAATCAATATTAGTAAAGTCGATAAATCTCGAATTGATAATGTTGATTTCAATAATCTTATTTTTGGAAATGTATTTACTGACCATATGTTCGAATGTGATCATATAAATGGTGAATGGCAAAATCCAACAATTCGTCCTTATGGACCACTGACTATTGATCCATCTGCAAAAGTGTTTCACTACGGTCAAGCAGTTTTTGAAGGCATGAAAGCTTTCAAAGATGAACAAGGTGAAGTCTGGTTATTTCGTCCAGAGGAAAACTACAAGCGAATCAATAAATCGGCTAAAAGAATGGCGATGCCTGAATTTCCTATTGAATTGTTTGACGAAGCCTTGCATACATTAGTGAGAATGGATTCTCAATGGGTTCGACCTGGAGTTGGAAACTCACTATATATTAGACCATTTATAATTGCAACAGAATGTAATGTGGGAGCATCAGTATCATCTAAATTTAAATTTATGATAATTATGTCTCCAGCTCAAGCATACTACAGCGGCTCTATAAAGGTAGAAATTGCAGAGCATTATAGCCGTTCTGCGAATGGAGGTGTTGGTGCAGCAAAAGCTGCAGGAAACTATGGAGCACAATTTTATCCTACAGAATTGGCCCGCGAAAAAGGATTCCAACAAGTTATTTGGACCGATGCAAATACTCATGAGTATTTGGAAGAAGCTGGAACAATGAATGTGTTTTTCCGTGTAAACGACACGTTATTAACTGCTCCAATTAGTGATCGAATATTAGACGGAGTTACACGTAAAAGTGTGATTGACCTTGCTAAACGTCAAAATATAACCGTTGAAGAAAGAAGAGTTAGAGTTAGTGAAATTGTTGAGGCTTCTAAAAACGGAACACTAAAAGAAATTTTTGGAGCAGGAACAGCAGCTACTATAAGTCCAATCAATGGATTTAGTTTCCAAGATAAAGTATATGAAATCGATGATCAAGAGGATAGTTACTCTGCTCGATTCAAAAAAGAGTTAATGGGGATTCAACAAAATAGAATTGAAGATCCATTTGGTTGGAGAATTAAAGTTAAATAAAACTCCACTTAATTATATTAAAATCCCAAGTTCTCATGTAGTGCTTGGGATTTTTGTTGAACAACTCTTTGCTAGTTAAAAATCAGAAGATATTTTTATTCTTAAAAGTATTCTCCTATGGATTAATATCTATTTTTGCTATATTAAAATCCCACACTATATGTTCTCAACTGGACAGATCATTTTTGGAATTATCTTCTTTGTCGCTTTTGTAATTATTATGATTTATAGTTATCGAGGAGACAAAATGCTTCATAAAAAATACTATAAAGGAAATATATGGGTTTTAATAATCTTTATACTTTTCATTGGTGTTTTGATTGTGTTGAAATCTTTCTTAAAGGAATAGTTATAGGTGTAAAACCAAGACTAATCCCCTACTCCAATAACCACATTACTCTATAAAATAAATAAAGCCTCTTCAGTTTGATTACTAAAAAGGCTCTATTTTATTAAAACAAATTTGTTTTAATTCACAGCTGGTAGATTGCTGTAGTTTTTAGCATAATATAGCATTTGCTCTGCGAATGTTTCAGGTTGCTCAATTGTGAAACTTACAATTTCACCGTTATCATCCATTTTAGGAACAATCACTGGGTTTACAAAACCACTGTATGGAGCAGATGTAAACTGCTTGTTACGCTCTAAAATTTCTTTATGAAGATCGTAATCTACTTTTACGCCGTAGGTTTCAACTAGTTTTTCTACAGCAGCGTAATCACCTTCACTTTTGATTCTTTGAGTTTCACGTAGTAACTGACCAAAAAGATCGTGTAGTTTTTCGTAGTCGTTTATATTGTAATACGTCTTTCCATCACGAACAACTTTTTCAATTACGTTATCTTCTTTTCCTTTTTCATAAACCCATGCCGATACCCACTGGCGGTTACGCATGTGTGCTTGTACAACGTCGTCGCCAAGGTTTAGGCGAATTAACTGAGTCATTAATCCGTTACGGATATAACCATCGTATGCAGCCATTCCTACTTTTTTCCAATCATCAACTAATCCAAGTTCTTGAAGTTTTGGAGTGTATAAATAGTATAAGCCAACTAAGTCTGCACGACCTTCTTCTAATGTTGATGCATAGTTTTTAAGTGTTTCTTTAGTTTCACCAACACCAGGATTTAACTGTCCTGAAGCGTGACCAATTACTTCGTGAAGAGCTGTGTGAAGTTTATCAGCCAATTGACCATATTCTTTCTCGAGAGCTAACTCTTCTTCATCATGAACAAATTCTTTCAATCTTCCGGAGCTTCCTGCGTTGTTATAGGCTTCAATGATATTTCCTAATGAAACAGACTTGCTCCCAACAGCGGCACGGATCCAGTTTGCGTTTGGAAGGTTTACACCAATTGGAGTACTTGGAGAAGCATCTCCTGCTTCACCTGCAACGTTTACAACTTTATAAGTAACACCTACTACGTTTTTCTTTTTGTGCTCATCCATTAAAGTTGAATTATCTTCAAACCATTGTGCATTTTCAGAAAGAACAGCCATTTTTTGTGACATGTCAAAGTCTTTAATCTGAACAATGTTTTCATAAGTTCCTTTGTAACCTAGAGGATCTTGATAAACTTCAATAAAGCTATTTATGTAGTCAATATTTCCTTCAGTTGCTTTGGTCCATGCAACGTTATAGTCATCCCAAGTCTGTAGATCACCTGATTTGTAGTATTCAATTAATAAACCAATAGCATCTCCTTGTGCTTGGTTTTCAGCAACGCCCTGAGCTTTTTCTAACCACCCAATTATTTTATCAATAGCCTCTCCATAAAGTCCTTCTGATTTATAAACAAGCTCTTTTACTTCGCCATTTTCTTTAACTAATTTAGAGTTTAATCCAAAAGACAATGGTTTTTCAGGATCTGGAGATTGCTTTTTAGCATAGAAACTTTCTACATCTTTATTGGTGACGTTTGGCCCGTAAAAGTTTACTGCACTTTGAGCTACGTTGTCAATTCCATTAGATTGGTCAACTTTTATAGCATCTTTATCGTTAAAGATTACTTCAAAAGCTTCTCCTTCTAAAGTTGTATTTGTATCTGCTAATAGTTGTTTTAAGTAATCAGCTGAAAATTCAGGCTTAATTTTAGTACTTGCATAGTGATGGTGAATACCATTGCTAAACCATACTCTTTTTAAATATGTTTCGAAGTTACTCCAGTCGTTTGAAGATTTATCTCCTTCGTAATTTTGATATATATTTTCTAATGCTTTTCTAATGGTAAGGTTGTGGCGATAGTTTTGATCCCACATAATGTCTCTACCTTCCATTCCTGCCTGAGTGAGATAATAAACAAGTTTTTGTTCTTTTAAAGTTAGGTTATCCCAGCCTGGAATTTGATAACGCAACACTTTTATATCAGCAAACTGCTCTACCATATAATCAAATTCAGCCGAGTCAGTTTCTTCAACTTGGACAGCATCTTTTTCTTGTGTGTTATCTTTACAAGAATAAAACGTCAATCCACACATTGCCAGCGCAATAAATAAAGTTTTTTTCATTTTTGGATGTTTTTAGTTTTCGCAAATGTAAGAAAATATTTTCCCGAAGATTAATTACAAATATTAATAAGAATATAGCAACAGTAGTTTATGAAAAATATAAATGTATTTTAACTATCTTAGCAAGACTAAATAAAACCAATCCCCAACATTTTATGAAAATTCTAAAGTATCTCCTTTTTTTAATCTTATTAGTATTTATTGGTAGCGCCATATATTTCGGAACAAAAGAAAGTTCGTATAAGGTTCAAGATTCCTTGATAATTTTAGCGCCTACAGAAGTGGTTTATAATAAGGTGAACGACCTGAAAAGCTGGGAAGAATGGGATTTATGGGAGAATGAAAATCCGAACAGTACATTAACTTATGCAGAAAAGTCAATGGGTGAAGGTGCTTCCTTCTCTTGGAGCGGAAAACAAAATGGATCTATTACTACACTAAAAGTAATACCTAATAAAGAAATTGAACAAGAGCTAACAATAAATACTTCTAGAGGTGAAAGAAATGCTAAGATATATTGGAAGTTTGACGAGATTGATGGAAATACAGATGTAACGTGGACTGTAGAAGGAGAACATTCTTTAGTAGATAAAATATTCCTTTCTCTTAGCGATGAGGACTTTAACACTAAAATTCATCAGAAGAAACAAGCTGCTCTTGAAAACATAGCTACAATAGTTGCTGATGATATGAAACGCTACTCAATTAATGTAGATGGTGTTACTCAATATGGCGGAGGATATTATATGTACACAACTTCTGTAGCAAAGAAAGGTGAGTTACGTGAAAAAATGAATCCTATGATGGATGAAGTAAAAAGATTTATCGCAAGAAATAATCTAAAACCTTCTGGAAAACCATTCTTGCTATATAACTCTATAGATGAAAACAACAATACAGTCATCTTCTCTACTTGCGTTCCCTTAAAAGAACACGTAATTACTACCGAGAATAGTAATATTGTCTCTGGTTTTATGGAAGCTGGAACCACAGTAAAAGTTTCTCTAAAAGGTAATTATGAAAACTTTGAGGAAGCTTATGAAAAAGCAAGGAAATATATGGTAGCGAACCAATATCAAAAAGATTCTTCCCGAAATACTTTTGAAGTATATGTAACCGACCCAAAAGAAGTTGCTAATCCTGTTGATTGGTTGACAGAAATTTACATACCGATCATAAATTCTCCAGAACCAGAATTTCAGGGTATCTAATGAAAAGTTTGTTGTTAGTTTTTATTGGAGGTGGTTTTGGAAGCTCTTTGAGATATATACTTACAAAACTTTTTAATGACTCAGAAAGCGGCTTTCCCTACGCTACTTTAATTGCCAATGTGTCTGGTAGTTTATTAATAGGAGTTATTATGGGACTTGCTCTTAAAAACAATTCAATCTCGCAAAGCACTGTCCTTTTGTTAGCCACTGGATTCTGTGGTGGATACACGACTTTTTCGACATTTGCTTATGAAAACCATATGTTTTTAAAAAATGGAGATTTCTTTTCTTTAGCCCTCTACTCTCTAGGAAGTATCGTCTTAGGGATATCTATGGTCTTTGTGGGAATTTGGTTAGCAAAATCGTTTTAAGGCTTTTTGTAGTCTTTAACCCCTGCTTCTATCCTTACCAAAATATCATTTTCTTCAGGAGGAATAGGACAAGAGTATTTTGAGTTATAGGCACAATAAGGATTATAAGCTTTATTGAAATCTATTATAAGTGTATCGCCTTCCGGAATTTTTAAGTCGAGATATCTCCCTCCACCATAGGACCCGTTTCCACTTGTTAAATCGGTGAAAGGAAGAAAAAGATAGTCCGCATATTCTGAATCTTTAGCTAAGTCGGTACTTTGATATAGACTTAAAATCAATTCTTTATCTTCTAAATAAAAATGTGCTTCGCCATACTTAACATACTCTGGTAGTCGTGAAGTAGAAGTTGGCATAAGGAAGGGTTGCTCGTTTGGAGTTCGTATAAATTGAGCTCTTACAATATATTTAGAGTCTAATGGATAAAACTCTAAGCCCTCAAATTTCTTAAAATCATCGATTTCTAAAATTGAAGTTTCTTGGTTTAAATACGATTCATTTAGCTCTTTTTGAGATTCAGCACTTTCAGATAAAAGAGTGGATTCAACTTGTGCTAAAAGTGTGGTTGATAGAATAAGGTAAGAAAGGATTAATAAAGTTCTCATTTCATTTTTTAATAAATATAATTAAAAATGGATGAAAACTATTTTATTTAAAGGCTGTTTTCTTTTTTCGATTTTCTTTTTTTCCTAACTACCAATACCGCATCTGCACAGGAGATCATAAGTCCAATTCCTGCAAACAAACAAAAGATGCGTACAACTATTTCACCTGTATACTCTAGACCTGTAAATCCAAGTAATGCAGTAGCAATGGTGGCAATTAGAAAATGAATAGTATATTTTTTCAATTAAAAAATATTTGCTGATTAATGATGGTTAAAGATATATTTAAACTTCAGCTATAAATTATAAAGAGATTCTAATTGTCAATTATTTAACATCTGTAGACTTATGCAATGGTTTTAAAATATTGTTCTTAACTACGTGTGAAAGAACAATTTGAGTTTTGGTTTCACCATAGATAATTAATTGGTCTATAAAAGACTCTAAGTGCTTTTGATTTTTAAGCACCACTTCCATTACAATATTTTCATTCCCAGTTATTCTATAACAATTTAAGACTTCATCATAGGTCTTTACAATTTCTAGAAAAGGTTTAAGTTTCCCCATAAAAGCACGCAATGTAATTATAGCTTTTAGTTGGTAGCCTGCTTCAATTGGAGACACTTTAGTGTAATATCCATCGATAATTCCAGAGTCCTCCATTTTTTTTATTCGTTCAGAAACTGCAGGAGAACTGATTCCTACTTCTTTACCAATTTGAGTATTAGGTTGTCTAGCATTTTTTTGAAGACAATTTAGAATATTCCAATTTATAGTATCTATCGACATAGTTAAGGTGTTTACAATTTCTTCATTAAAAATTAAACCAAATATAGTGTATTACTTTAAAATATATTGTGTGTAAACCAATCTTGTCAGTAAATTTGGTTAATTCAAAAATAGAGAATGTAACATGTCAGCTCCAAGTTTTAAGAATAATCATGCTTCATTAATGTATAATAAAGCAATGGACATATTTCATTTAGCAACACAAATTTCCACCTATATAGTTCAAGACATTGCACCTTTGCAAAGAAATGGAAATGAAGATCCAAATATCTATTTTACAGGTGACATTATACAACAGTCTGTTTCACTAGGTCCAGAAATTTTAAAAGCTGAAAGTCAACCTTTTCAAGATGACAGATATAAATATGCCTCTTCTGTGATGCGACTATCCAATAGGCTTTATAACAATTGCAAACGATTACAAAAAGTAAATAGCAATGGAAAAGACTTTCTACCCCTAATGCTTAAAGAAATTAGAAAATTTAGAAAGTTACAGAACACTTGGCATCTTACGCTTTAAGCTTTAAAATTTAGTATTCTTATATATAAGCAGAGGGTCTCCATAAATGAAGACCCTCTTTTGTATATATATCGAATTCTATGTATTTGCTACATATTTCTTCTATACTGTCCTCCTACTTCGAAAAGCGCATTTGTTATTTGACCTAAAGAACACTTCTTTGTTGCTTCCATAAGTTTTTCAAACATATTTTCGTTGTGAACTGCTGCAGATCTAACTTCGTTGATCAATTCTAAAGCATCTTCACCATACATTTTATGTAGGTTTTGAAGTGTTTCAATTTGTACTTGTTTCTCCTCTTCTGTAGCTCTAATAACTTCAGCTGGCAAAACAGTTGGAGATCCTTTGCTGCTTAAAAACGTGTTTACACCAATAATTGGAAATTCTCCGTTGTGTTTCAAAGTTTCATAATGAAGACTTTCTTCTTGAATTTTACTTCTTTGATACATTGTTTCCATGGCTCCTAATACTCCTCCGCGTTCAGTAATGCTATCAAACTCTTTCAATACCGCTTCTTCTACAAGGTCTGTTAATTCTTCAATAATAAATGATCCTTGAATTGGGTTTTCATTTTTAGCAAGCCCTAATTCTTTATTTATAATCAATTGAATTGCCATTGCACGTCTAACGCTTTCTTCTGTTGGAGTTGTAATGGCT
>DATGMT010000028.1:0-25526 GCA_035307265.1 Aequorivita sp. | reverse complement strand
CTCCAGAATTTTGAATAGCTGAAGTTTTTCCGAAGTACATAGAGGTATGAAAGAAGGTGTTCTTTTTTCATGTCGACATTAAACTCACCACTTTGCCCTTCAAGGTGGATGTAATTTAAGTGAGGTATAAAAGTGGTTTTATAGCCCTGTTTTTTCAACCTATAACATATATCAAACTCTTCATAATAGAGGAATATATTTGAGTCGAAGCCTCCACACATTCTATAGGCTTTTTCATCAAAAAACATAAAGCATCCTATAACAAAATCAACAGAAGTGGGAGTTGATAGTTTTTCGTGAATTTTAGGGATTTTAGAATCTGTTTTATACAAGAAGTTTTTTCCAAAAAACTTATATCGTATGCCTTCAAAAGGTCTGTGTGATATAGTTTCTTCTCGATCGCCATTAAGAATTTGAATGCCGCAGACTCCAGTTTTTGGATTCGTGCTCATATAGTTGACCATGTCTGTAAAGCAGTCTTCAATAAAGACAACATCACTATTTATAAAAGCAAAATACTGTCCGGTAGCGTGCTGAGAGCCTAACACATTTCCTGCGCCGAATCCTAAGTTTATATGGCTTTGAATTACTTTGCAATCTAGCTTATTCTCATAGTGTTTTTCTAGCCATATTCCTTCTTGGTTTGAAGAAGCATTGTCAACAATTATATATTCAACAGAAATATCGTTAGGAGTGTGTTTTTTAATAGATTCAATACAATCAACAGTTAATTGTCGAGTGTTATAATTTAAAATAATGACCGAAATTAACGGTCTTTTAGTTTTATTTGTTTCTTGATCTATGTTAGGGCTATGCGTCAAAATTCTAATTTGTTCGTTTGTGTAAAAATAGTTAATTAAAAAAACTAATCGCTATACCGTATCTTTGAAAAAAATATATGATGAAAAAAATTCATGTAGGCTTTTTGCTTTCCTACGATTATGAGAATCTTAAAAAAGCCATTCCACCAGTTTATGAAGGAGCCGACGCTATTTTTATAGCTGAAGATAAGGAATATAGAACTTGGTCGGGTGAAAAGTTTGAAGTGTCTAGTTCGTTTTACGATTGGTTAAAAGAGTTTGATACCGAAAACAAAATTCAGATTTATAAGGATGATTTTTATTTACCTGAATTGACAGCTATTGAGAATGATACACGAGAGCGGACTATGTTGTCTGAAAAAATGGGTGTTGGAAATTGGTTGGTTCAAGTTGATGCAGATGAATACTTTATCGATTTTAATGGCTTTGTAAAGAATCTTCGTAAGTATGATAGATTTTTAGATAATCCTGAGAAAACACCTGTGCAGATAGCAGGTTTTTTGATAAATATGTATAAGTACACAGATGATGGATTATTGTACGTAGATCAGCCTACTAAGGTGCTGTTGGCAACTAATTATCCTAAGTACACATATGCACGTCAAAATAGAAAACGCATTATATATGTAGACAGTTTATTGATGCACGAATGTATTTCTCGAAGCGAGGAAGATTTAATGACTAAGCTAACAAATTGGGGGCATTCAAAAGATTTTGATATTGAAAGTTATGTCGATAAATGGCGAACAGTTAATAAAAACAACTATAAGGAAATGCAAGACTTTTTTTATTTAGAGCCGTCTGGATGGAAGAGTCTAGATTTTATTGACTCTAAGGATATAGACGAAATCAAAACCCGATTGAATGCAAAATCAAACCTACATCCTTCTCCTTTTTTTCTTTTTAAAAAGAACTTAGGTCAATACTTTAAACATCTTTTTAAATGAAAACCTCATTATTAATCTCTACTTACAATTGGCCAGAAGCCCTCGAGTTGGTTTTGATGAGTGCTAAAAGGCAATCTGTAAAACCAGATGAAATTCTTATTGCAGACGATGGATCTTCTGATGAAACTAAACAGCTGATTTTAGAGTTTCAAAATAAATCGGTTATTCCTATTCATCATTTTTGGCATGAAGATAAAGGCTTTCGCAAGTCGATAATATTAAATAAAGCTATTGCGGGAGCAAAGGGCGATTATATCATTCAAGTTGATGGCGATTGTATATTACACAAAGATTTTGTTCGTGATCATAAAGCTTTAGCCCAAGCAGGAGTTTATTTATATGGCAGTCGAGTTAATATTCAGGAGGAGTTTTTACCAGAACTGTTTCAATCTCAGAAACTGTCGTTCAAATTTTTTGATCGCGGTATTAAAAAACGCACTCGAAACCTAAGAATTCCCTTACTGAGTAGTTTTTACAGAGTAGGAGACAAGGTTTCACACAAAATGAGGGGTTGCAATGTGTCTTTCTGGAAAAAAGACGTAGTTGCTGTTAATGGTTACAATGAAAAATTTGAAGGTTGGGGTAGGGAAGACTCTGAGTTGATTATAAGAATGATGAATAATGGTGTGCGTGGACGAAGACTTCGCTACCGTGGAATTGTTTATCACATTTGGCATAAGGTAAAAGATCAAAGCCGTTTTGAAATCAATGATAGCATTCAACAAAAAGCTATTGATGAAAAAAAGAAATGGTGTGAAAATGGAATAGATAAATATCTATAAGATTATATTATGACTTAGAGAACCTATTTAAATTTTGTTTAATTTATTTTTCGGTTCATCAACCAAAGGTTAACGTATCTTTTAAAAACTGAAAAAGCACTCACGTAAGCCAAAATAAAACCTTCTTTACCATCTAAAATTCCCAATCGGACTATATATTGGTGCCAAAAGCGATACCAAGGTCTAAACAAGAAATGATATAGGTTTGGTTTTTTGCCCTTTTCAAACAGCATTTGAGCTTGCAATTTGCTGTATTGATGTAGCTTTCCTGTGTAATGATCAAACGATTTATAAGTGTAGTGTGGAGAGGTGTGTTTTAGTTTAGCAGTTTTTCCATTCGCTTCTATAGTTTCATGAACCAAATTAGAATTGTACTCGCAAAAGTTTTTATTAAAAAAACGAATTACGTAGTCCGTTTGAAAGCCACTGTACTTAATTCTTTTTCCCATAAAGTTATAATCTCGCTTAACGAAGTACGCTATAGCTTTAGGGTTTTTCGCGACGCTTAGAATCTCTTTGGCTAAAGAGTCGGGAACTTCTTCATCTAGATCAAAAAAAGTAACCCAGTCGTTCTTTGCTTTAGAGATAGCAAAATTCTTTTGAGCAGAAAAATTGTCGAATACCCGTTGATGCACAATAACATTCTCATATTTTGACGCTAAAGAAACCGTTTCATCTGTACTAAATGAGTCTACAATAATAATTTCATCAGCAAACCAAAGGCTTTTTATGTAACGCTCAATATTGTGTGCTTCATTGAGTGTTATTGCAAGAGCGGAGATTTTTATAGGGTTTTCCAAAAACGAATTGTAATTTGCGTAAAAGTAATAATTTTACAAGTATAAAATCTAAAGCAACCATGGCAAAACTTCCTGTTTTAATGTACCATCATGTTACTCAAGCTGAAGGAAAAAATTTAACTATATCTGTAAAAAATCTAGAGAAGCAATTTAAATATTTGTCAGAAAGCGGATATCGCAGTTATCATTTTCGTGAACTGTTGAAGTTGAAGAGATTGCCAAAAGGAAAAAATATTGTCATCACCTTTGACGATTGTTATGTGAGTCAAATGGAATTAGCTTTGCCGCTACTGAAAAAGTATAAATTAAAGGCTGTCTTTTTTGCTCCATTACAGTTTTTAGGGAGTAAGGATGAATGGAATACTTCTACTTTGGAAGTAATGAGTGTAGAGCAACTAAAATCTTTAGATGCTGATATTGTAGAACTGGGTTATCATTCATATTCCCACAAAAAATACAATGAGATATCAAATGAGGAAGTTGAGGAAGACCTTCAGAAAAGTGTTGATTTTGTAACAAAAAACAAACTCAACTTTTCTCCTATACTTGCATATCCTTATGGTAAATTTCCAAGAGATAAAATTCAAAAAAGAATATTTCAATCAACCCTATCTAATAATGGGATTGAGTATGGTCTTAGAATAGGTAATAGAATAAACAAGTTTCCATTTAAAAGACCATTCGAAATTGAACGTATAGATGTAAAAGGTGAATGGAAGCTCTTGAAATTCAGACAGAAAATTAGATTTGGCAAGTTGTTTTAGAGGATTATAATTTAATGAATGTTGTATGTATCCTTATTGCATTCCTCGTTGTAGAAGTAAAAGTTTCACGTAGCGTTGGAACACTCCATATGCATTTACTGATGCTACAGCCATTCCTGGCACACCATCTTTGAAACCTCCTTTTAAAATAAACGAGCTAAAGAATCTATAAGTAGGTTTGAAGAACAAGTGAAACCAAGTTACTTTTTTATTTTTCTCATGAAGTTGTTTTGCTTGAAACCAAGCGTAGGACTCTTTTTTAGCGATATAGTCTTCCAAATTTTTATAGGTGAAATGAAGCATTTTGTTCTTCAGTTTTCCAATACTTCCTTTGCACTGTAGTTTTTCATGTACTGAGCCTGAAAATATAGCTCCATCTCGTTTTACTAACCGCAGCACGTTGTCGCTGTGATTGTATAAAAAACGATTCATATAGAAGTGAGGAAAGTTGATTTTATATCCACCGTGTTTTGGATTTCTGAGAGTCTCTATTATTTCAGTTTCTAAAGAGTGGGTTACACGCTCATCAGCATCTATAAATAACACCCAATCTCCAGTAGCTTCTTTGAGTGCAAAATTCTTCTGATTTGAAAAGTTGTCGAATTTTCTCTCTAAAAACTTTGAAGCATATTTTTTTGCAATTTCGGGGGTTCTATCAGAGCTGTAGGAATCTACGACAATAATTTCATCAGCAAATTGAACAGAGAATAAAGCGTCTTCTATATAGGCTTCTTCATTGTATGTGGGAATAATTACTGTGAGTGTTGGCGTCATAGATTAGAATATGTACTAAAACAATATAATAGAGTAGAAGTTTTAAGTATTACATTTTGATTGAAAGATGATTCGAAATTACTACTTTTTTAACCCTAAGCCAACTCAAGAAATAAATTTATCTTTGCGGCCATGAAGCCATTAGACACTTCCATTATAATAAGTACCTACAATTCTCCAGAGTGGTTAGAGAAAGTATTGTACGGTTATAACAATCAAACATATAGACAATTTGAAATTGTGATAGCCGATGATGGCTCTAGAGATGATACTCGACTGTTATTAAAGCGAATGCAGGAGGAAGTGTTTTATCCAATTGTTCATGTTTGGCATGAGGACAAAGGATTTCAAAAGTCTCAGATTTTGAATAAATCGATTTTAAAATGTAGTGCCGATTACATAATAATGAGTGATGGCGATTGCATTCCGAGGAAAGACTTTGTAGAGCAGCATGTAAAATATAGGGAGTTAGGATATTTTTTGTCTGGAGGATACTTTATGCTTCCATTAGATATTTCTAAAAAAATAACTAAAGAAGATATTTATACAGAAAGGTGCTTTGATGTTTCGTGGCTAAAGAAAAATGGATTGAAGAGTTCATTTAAAAACAACAAGTTAAACTCAGGGCCACTAAAAGCATTCTTATTAAACTCTCTAACAACAACAAACCCAAGTTGGAATGGGCACAATGCTTCTGGGTGGAAGGAAGACATTATTGCGGTCAATGGATTCGATGAGCGTATGCAATATGGCGGTCAAGATCGTGAGTTGGGAGAGCGTTTGATTAATTTGGGTATCAAAGCCAAGCAAATTCGTTATAATGCTGTAGTAATTCATTTGGATCATCCAAGAGGGTATAAGAATCAAGAATCTATAGATAAGAACCGTGCAATACGGAAACAGACACGAGATCGAAAAAAGAAATGGACTTCGTTTGGAATAGTAAAAGATGATAATACTGATCCATTTGCTTCGGTTATAGTGAGTACATATAATCAACCAGAGTGGCTTAAAAAGGCACTTTGGGGATTTGAGCAACAAATAGAAAAGAACTTTGAGATTATTATTGCAGACGATGGGTCAACAAACGAAACAGCAGAATTAATAAAGGATTTTCAAAAAAACTCATCTTTAAAAATAACTCACATTTGGCAAGAAGATCATGGGTTTCAGAAAACAAAAATCTTAAATAAGGCAATTTTAGCTTCAAAAGGAAAATATTTGATATTCACTGATGGCGACTGTATCCCGAGGAAAGATTTTGTTTTAAAACACGTGAGTTTAAGTAGTGAAGGTTGTTTCCTGTCTGCGGGGTATTTCAAGTTACCTATGAATATTTCTAAAGAAATTACTAAAGATGACATAGTATCTCAACGTTGTTTTGAGTCTGAGTGGCTTTTAAGCAAGGGATTGAAGAAATCCTTTAAACTAAATAAGCTTACTTCACACGGTGTTAAAGAAAACTTTTTAAATTATTTCACTCCAACAAGCGCTACATGGTGTGGAAACAATTCTTCTGGTTGGCGTAAAGATATTCTTGCTGTTAATGGATTTGACGAAAGAATGCAGTATGGTGGAGAAGACCGTGAAATGGGAGAAAGAATGATGAATTATGGCATCAAACCATTGCAAATACGATATAGCACGGTGACTCTTCATTTGGATCATGAAAGAGGCTATGTGACTGATGATATGTTTATAAAGAATAAAGAAATTCGCAGAATTACTAAGAAGGAAAAACGTGTTTGGACCAATTACGGTCTTTCTAAAAAAGAGGCCTAAAAGTAATTTTTTAATCTTATGCTTTTAAGTGGTAGTCTAAGAATGGTTTTAGCTTTTTAAGAATCATTTCAGGAGTTAATTGCTTATAAAGAGAGTGTGGGTTTTCTTCTATTTTCCTACGTTCTTCAAGTGTGAAACTTTTAAAAAGATTAGGGTTTTCTTCTAGGAGGTGAATAGAATCATGTTGGTCTCCATCTTCAAAACTACACCAATGCTCTTTGTTTACATAAGGAGAGTAAATAGTAAATGTTGGCCTTTCTAAAGCCTTGGTTATATGGACACTCCCACCTTCATTTGAAATTAGAATGTCGCATTTGTTCATTAATGTAATAAAACCACGAATCGAGTCTTCATATATATCAGTGTTAATTCGATCTTTATTTTTACACATTTCATAAATCTTCTTCATTTCCTCCTTTTGATATGGAGCGTAATTAAAGAGAATCGTTCCGCTGTAACTGTCAGTAATATAGTCAACTATTTCAGTCATATACTCATAAGGCATAGACTTTTGTGGAGTACTTCCTAAGATTCCCAGCATTATAACAGGGCTTTTTAGAGAGTCTATTTTGTTATACTTTTCTTCCTGTTTAGTGATGAATATTTTTGGAGCGTATTCAGGAGATTCTAATTTGAATACAGAAGAAATTAAGTTAATTCGGTCTTCGATTGCTTTTCCACAGTTGGTAGAACGTTTTTCTAAAAAACTGATAGGATGTGTGTAAAATGGCAGTTTTAATTTTTTATGAGCTCTTTTTAACCCAATTCGATACGGGGAACCTGAAAAAAGACAAATTATCCTACTTTGGAACTTAGAGTATGGGTCAAAAATTATGTCGTATTTCTCTTTTCTAACTCTTGCTATAGTTTTAAGAAGATTAGGAATTTTTTTAAGCTCTTTTTCATTAACAGGAATAATTCGATCAATATTAGGATTGTTTTCTAAAACACCTGTGGTGTAGTCATACACAAAGTAAGTAACTTCACTTTCAGGAAATACCTTTTTAATATTATTGGCAATAACGGAACTGATAAGCACGTCGCCAATCCGTTTGTTCTGTATAACGAGGATCTTCTTCATATCTATTTTCTGAACTTAAGTTGCCATTTTTATCTTAAAACATACCCTTTTGGGCTAAGCGTAGAGATTTTAATATTAACTTCGCAAAATACCTTTTTTACAGATATATTGCGACCGATGCGTGAAAATTTTGTTATCCATTCTAATTATATCCATTTGGGTTCAGAACTCAAGGAACTTCTGCTTAGTTTTTCTGAAAAAGGAGAATATATAGCCAAAGGACGGAACGAAATAAAAAAAGTAGAGCTTGACGGAATAACTTTAAATATTAAAAAATTCAAGACGCCAAACACTTTTCAGTCGCTGGTTTATAGGTATTTAAGAAAGAGTAAAGCAAAAAGATCTTACGAATACGCCTTAAAATTGATTGGGTTTGATGTAAAAACACCTTTCCCAATCGCATATTTCGAAATTTTTTCTGGAGGGCTAAAAGAAAGTTTTTACGTTAGTGAGCACGTAGATTACGACTTTGATTTTAGGGTGTTAATTCATCAGCCAAAGTTTGAAAATCGCAAAGAAATTTTGAAGCAGTTTACACGATTTACCTTCAAACTCCACCAAAACGGAGTGAATTTCTTAGACCACTCTCCGGGTAACACATTGATTATAGATAAAGGTCAAGGGAAATATGAATTTTATTTAATTGATTTAAATAGAATGCGTTTTGAGCCTATGAATTTCAAAAAGCGAATGCATAATTTTCGTAGGCTTTGGCTTTCAAAAAAGATGATAAAGATAATGGCTGAAGAGTATGCCAAACTTTACAGTAAAAGTATTAAGGAAACAAATGAACTAATGACTAAGTACAGCAGGTCTTTTCAGAAAAAGATTAATAGTAAGAAAATGAGAAGACGTGCCAAAATGAGGTCTTAAGAAGGAATTACAAATAAAAAATGCTGTTCAACTTAACAGCATTTTTTTATTAGGCACATATTTTTAATTATACTGCTACGTCATATTCACGAAGCGCATCGTTTAACGACGTTTTTAAATCTGTGCTTTCTTTTCTAACGCCTATTATTAAGGCACAAGGAACTTGATATTCACCTGCTGGAAATTTTTTGGTGTAACTACCAGGAATCACAACCGATCTAGGAGGAATATATCCTTTAGTTTCTTTTGGAGAATCACCTGTAACGTCTATAATTTTTGTAGAAGCTGTTAGAACTACATTTGCTCCTAAAACTGCTTCTTTACCCACGCGAACTCCCTCAACCACGATGCATCTAGATCCAATAAAAGCACCATCTTCAACAATAACAGGTGCAGCTTGCAGAGGCTCAAGTACTCCGCCAATACCAACACCACCGCTGAGGTGGACGTTTTTGCCAATTTGAGCACAGCTACCTACGGTTGCCCATGTATCTACCATAGTTCCTTCGTCAACATAGGCTCCTATATTGACATAGCTAGGCATTAAAATAACTCCTTTTGAAATAAAGGCACCATGGCGGGCCACAGCGTGAGGAACCACTCTAACCCCTTTTGCTTCGTAACCAGATTTTAAAGGAATTTTATCGTGATATTCAAAAATACCAGCTTCCATAGTTCGCATTTTTTGAATAGGAAAATATAAAACAATGGCTTTTTTAACCCATTCATTTACTATCCAACCATCATTTGTAGGTTCTGCACAACGGAGTTTCCCTTCGTCACAAAGATTTACTACTTGCCTAATGGCAACGATGGTTTCTGTTTCAGTTAGAAGGGAGCGATCTTCCCAAGCTTTTTCAATAGTTTCTTTTAATTCTTGCATAAGATATTATTCAAAATAGGATTTAATAAAGTCATGAGTTAGGACTTAAAGAATAGTGCCTGTAGTCATGAAACCTGTAAAATCTATGTTTTTTAGAGTATACGATTTATTATTTCAACAAATATAGAACCTCCTAATCAAATAAGGAATGAATTATAGCATACTATTTATGAAACTCTTACTTTTGCATCCGTTATGGGAAGAATTTTGGCATTAGATTATGGAAGTAAGCGCACTGGTGTTGCCATTACAGACGAATTGCAGTTAATTGCTTCGGGTTTAACAACGGTTGCAACTTCTGAATTAATGGACTTTCTAAAGAAATATATCGCTTCTGAAAAGGTGGAGCTTATATTGGTGGGAGAGCCAAAACAAAAAGATGGTACTCATTCTGATATAGAAGAAGAAATTAAAAAGTTTTTGATTAAGTTTTCTAAGAACTTTCCCAACTTAGAAGTGAAGCGAGTTGATGAGCGATATAGCAGTAAAATGGCTTTCCAAACTATGATTGATAGTGGCTTAAAGAAAAAACAGAGAAGAAACAAAGCTTTGATAGATGAAATTAGTGCCACTATAATTTTGCAAGAATACTTATATAATAAGTAGTCGAAATTACTTTCAAGTTGTCTTTAAAATAGAAAAATAACAAACAGCAAATAATGATATTACCGATAGTAGCTTATGGCGATCCAGTTTTAAGAAAAGAAACTGAAGAGATAGACAAAAATTACACAGACTTAGATGTCTTGATAGAAAACATGTTCGAGACTATGTATGAAGCACGTGGGATTGGTCTTGCGGCGCCACAAATAGGGAGGGCTATTCGTCTTTTTGTTGTGGATGCTACGCCATTTGAGGATGACGAAGATCTTTCAGAAGAAGAACGAACTCTAGCTGCAACGTTCAAAAAAGTATTTATCAATGCTTATATTGTTGAAGAATCAGGTGATGAGTGGGCGTTTAATGAAGGTTGCTTAAGTATTCCAGACGTTAGAGAAGACGTTTTTCGCCAACCAGAAATTACGATAGAGTATTTAGACGAAAACTTTAAGGAGCATAGAGAAACGTATAGCGGAATAGTAGCTCGTATTATTCAGCACGAATATGATCATATTGAAGGAATTCTGTTTACTGATAAACTATCACCTTTAAAGAAAAGATTGATAAAAAGTAAGCTGACTAACATTTCGAAGGGGAAAATCAATGTGGACTACCGTATGCGTTTTCCTAAGGCAAAAAAGAAACGTTAACATGCTTGTTTTTATAGAGCAAACAAAAGATATTTGTAACCATTCAAAATCAAACTAATTTTATGAGTTTAGAAAAAGTGCTTTCCATTTCCGGTAAACCAGGACTTTATAGATTAAAGACGCAAACCCGTACTGGGTTTCTTGCAGAATCCTTTTTGGACGGAAAAACTATTAACGTTGGTGGTAACCATAACGTTAGTCTTCTTTCAGAAATAGCTATTTATACTTTAACAGAAGAAGTTCCTTTACGCGAAGTGTTTCAGAAAATCGCTGATAAAGAAGGCGGTAAAGAAACTATTAGTCATAAAGTTTCTAAACTAGAGCTAGAAGAGTACTTTTTTGAAGTTTTACCAGATTATGATGAAGACCGCGTGTATGCTAGCGATATCAAAAAAGTAGTACAGTGGTATAACTTGCTTGTGAAAAATGGAATCACAGATTTCTCTGCGCCAGAAGCTAATTCTGAAGAAGGAGATGAAGCTAAAGAATCTGTTGAAAAAGCGAAAGAAACCAAGAAAACTACTGCTGCAAAACCTGCTGCTGATAAATCGACAGCTAAAGCTTCTGCTAAAAAAGGTACGTCAGCTAAAAACACTGCAGCTCGTAAGACTTAATGAAAAGCTAAGAGTCAAATCTGTAATGGTTTGAAAATAAATATAAAGGAAACCCTTAGATTAGATCTAAGGGTTTTTTGTTTTGACAAGTGCAAGCGTGTTTAAATGATAAATAGTATTTGCGTATTTGTCATTTTGAATCTTTATTTCAAAAGATTTTTTATGGCTGTATTCTTCTGTATTTTTGTAATTCAAAATTTGAAACCGTTCTATTATGAAATTTTTTATCGACACTGCAAATCTTCAACAAATTCGTGAAGCTCAAGACTTAGGTGTTCTTGATGGCGTTACTACGAACCCTTCATTAATGGCTAAAGAAGGAATTACTGGCCGCAATAATATTTTAAAACACTATGTAGACATCTGCAATATTGTAGAAGGAGACGTTTCGGCAGAGGTGATAGCCACTGAATATGATGAAATTATTAAAGAAGGGGAGGAGCTAGCTGAACTTCATGACCAAATTGTGGTGAAAGTACCGATGATTCGAGACGGTATTAAAGCTATCAAGTATTTTAGTGATAATGGAATTCGCACTAACTGTACACTTGTGTTTTCTGTAGGTCAAGCATTATTAGCAGCTAAAGCTGGTGCTACTTATGTGTCTCCATTTATTGGAAGGCTAGATGATGTGTCTACCGATGGACTTGATCTTATTGCTGACATTCGTCTTGTTTATGATAACTACGGCTACGAAACGCAAATTTTAGCAGCATCAGTGCGCCATACAATGCACGTTATAAACTGTGCGAAGATTGGTGCAGATGTTATGACAGGACCGCTTTCTTCTATCGAGGGATTGTTAAAGCACCCTCTAACCGACATTGGTCTTCAGCAATTCTTAGCAGACTACAAAAAAGGAAACTAAATCACTTCGAGTAGAAATACTCTTATCTGTTCAAATATCCCAACAGCAATTCTTCAAAATTGCTGTTGAAGATATTTGTATTCCCATCTAAAATGGTTTTGTCTTTATCTATGATAATGGATTTATTCATAGAGCTAAGAACCAAAGTCTTCTCAGATTCCACTGCATTTTCTAATTGATATTCATTTGCTAAATCATATCCTTGACTCTTAGCGTAATTACGCCAGTTTCTGTAGTGATCATCTGTGTTTATGCCTATAAAGCTATACTCAGGATACTTAGATTTTAATTCTGCAATTCGGTTGTGGATAACTCTTGCTTGGTTTTTAGATTTTACAGTCCAGAAGTATAATATACTTGGTTTTCTTATAACATTATGTAACCCAATAATAGTGTTGTCAGTGTTTATAAGAGGAACATTTGGAATGGCACTTCCTTTAGACATTTCTATAGTTGCATCGGTCAACTCTTTTATTTCTCTTAAATGTTTAGGGTTGTTGTTCATTTTCTCAAACTCCTTATAGAAGAGTTTTTCTTCCTCGGCAGAATTAGCATTGAATAGATATCTCAATGCTGTAAACCGCATAAGACTATTTCTAATAGAATCATTGACAATTGTGCTGTCGATAGTTTTTAGCTTATCTAAGCTAAACTGGTATGAAAATCTATCAACACCAGGTTCGTTTCTAGAAACAAGAAGGTTGTCAAAGTGGCGGTTGATAAATCGGTAGTAAGGATAGTAAAATCGAAGCTCTTCTTTTTCAAAGTCAATATCTTTTCTGAAGCTATAGAAATCATCACCCAATTGATCGGCACGAATCCTGTTAGCCATTCCGTATAATTCTTTCTTAGAGTAGTAATCGTAGTTTATACAAGTTAACGCAGCATTTTTAAAACCTTCGTCAACTTTATTTTTGGCAATGAAGTCTTCGTATTTGTTGAGTTTATAGCTTCTAATAGAATCAATTTTAGCAGTGAATTCCTCAGGCGATAGTGTATACCATGAAGGAAGCAACTTGTTTTCTAATTCCTTTTTCAGATATAAATCCATCAACAGATTATTCTTTTCTGCTCCTCTCCCCGAATACGCAAGCGATTCATCAAAATCTAGGGTGTTGACGTGTAGCATTATACTGTCTCCAGGATTAATGTAGAACACTTGGGTTTCATTGTGACGCAATATATAAAGCCCATCCTTCATTTTATCAGTGTGATAAAGAAAGAAGTTGTTGGAGTCTAGTTTAACTGTATCAAGGATATATTCACCTTGTGCGAATATAACATAGTCCAATTTCGGGTTTACTATTTGTCCGCCAATCCAGGTGGTTTGTGAGTCGGTGTCTTTCTTCTTACAAGAAAATAGACCAATAAACAATAATAGAATGAGTAGTAGTTTTTTCTTCAAGAATGATATAGTTTTAGTATAAACCGAACAAATGTAACTGAGTACTAGGGCGATTTGTGTTAAATGATGGTTAAAAGGGATTTTAAAAAGTTAATCTTTTCAATGTGTAAGTAAAATAGGTACTTTTGCAAAAATTTTAGAAAACACTTACAAGTCGCTTATGCTTTCAGTTTCAAATTTATCGGTCCAATTCGGCAAGAGAGTCTTGTTCGACGACGTGAACACCCAATTCGTAACTGGGAATATATATGGTATAATCGGAGCCAACGGGGCAGGAAAATCAACTTTTCTCAAAATTATTTCTGGAAAACAAGAACCTACTTCTGGTAGCGTTCATTTGGAGAAGGGAAAGCGTATGTCTGTCCTTGAGCAAAATCACAACGCTTATGATGAATACATGGTTTTGGAAACTGTGGTTCGTGGAAATAAGGAGTTGTTTGCTATAAAAACAGAGATAGACAAGCTTTATGAAAACTATACTGATGAAAACGCCGAGAAAATTGGTGAGCTTCAGGTAGCTTTTGAAGAGATGAATGGTTGGAACGCAGAAAGTGAAGCTGCAGCTTTGTTATCAAATCTAGGTATTGATGAAAGTCTTCATTATAACATGATGCAAGACTTAGATGGAAAACAAAAAGTTAGAGTGTTATTAGCTCAAGCTCTTTTTGGAAATCCAGATGTGTTGATCATGGATGAGCCTACAAACGACTTGGATTATGAAACTATAACGTGGTTAGAGAACTTCTTGGCGAATTATGAAAACTGCGTAATTGTAGTATCGCATGACCGTCACTTTTTGGATTCTGTAGTGACACATATTAGCGATATTGACTTTGGGAAAATCACACACTACAGCGGTAACTATACGTTTTGGTATGAAAGTAGTCAATTAGCTGCGCGACAGAGAGCACAACAAAATAAGAAAGCAGAAGAAAAGCGTAAAGAACTTCAAGAGTTCATTATGCGATTTAGTGCAAACGTAGCAAAAAGTAAACAGGCAACTTCTAGAAAGAAAATGCTTGAAAAACTTAATGTTGAAGAAATTAAACCTTCTAGCCGCCGCTATCCAGCAATTATTTTTGAACGTGAAAGAGAAGCAGGAGATCAAATTTTAAATATTGAAAAGCTTTCGGCGTCAATCGATGGAGAAGTGCTATTTGACAACATTAACCTCAACCTAGCAAAGGGTGATAAGGTGGTTGTATACTCGCGAGATTCTAGAGCAACTACAGCTTTCTATGAAATATTAAATGGAAACCAAAAGGCAGATTCAGGTACTTTTGATTGGGGAATAACTACAATACAGAGTTATCTACCTTTAGATAATGAGGTGTTTTTTCAAAATGACCTTTCATTAGTAGATTGGCTTCGTCAATATGCGAAAACAGAAGAGGAGCGTGAAGAGGTGTTTCTACGAGGATTTTTAGGTAAGATGCTTTTTAGTGGTGAAGAAGCTTTAAAAAAGAGTAACGTTCTATCTGGAGGTGAAAAAGTTCGCTGTATGTTAAGCCGTATGATGATGATGCGCGCTAATGTCCTAATGATAGATGAGCCTACAAACCACTTAGATCTTGAGTCTATTACAGCATTTAATAACTCTCTAAAGAATTTTAAAGGTACTATTTTGCTTACTACTCACGATTTTGAATTTGCTCAAACGGTAGGAACAAGAGTTGTAGAGCTTACTCCTAATGGAGCTATTGATCGATATATGACTTTTGATGAGTATATGAGTGATAAAAACGTGAAAGAATTACGCGATAAAATGTATTCAACAAAAGCTTAAACAAGCTGAGTGTAATTATCGGAGAATTAATGGTTTGCGACTTAAAAAACAAGCTGTTTATTCTCCGATTTCTTTTAAAAACTCTTCGATTATAGGTTGTGCTTTTAAAAGGTCATCTTTTTTAATAAAAACCATCATCTGGTTTATAACTCCACCAAATCCACCCATTAAATTGCTTTCTTGGTCATTCCGCTCTATCGGATTGATTCCAATTTCTTTTAGACGTGCTATTAGCCCTTTGGCAACTAGAGTAGGACCTGTATAGATCCATTCGTTTTCTTCCATGCTACTCTTCTTCACTAGTTTCTTCTATAAAAGCATCTATAATAGGTTGTGCTGCTTCTAATTCATCTTCTCTAATAAATACGCGAACTTGACCAGAATAGTTAGACCCTGATCCATACATGATGGCATTTTTTTGATCGTCACGTAAAATTGGGACAATGTTTATTTCTTCCAATCGCCCTACAAGAGCTTCGGCAACTAAAATGGGGCCGGTATATACTCGAATCGTTTCTTCTTTTTCTGACATATTTTAGCTTTTTTGAAATTTGAATTACTAAGGTACTAACTTATTTTTGACTTCGTTGTGCTGTTCTATCAGAATAGTTTGTGAAAACAGTGAGAGTGGTAATAATTAGATGTTTAGCCGTTGTAATATTTACTATTCCAAACATTATTATTGAAGTTTTTGCCAAAAGCAATACCATAAAAAGCGGTCAACCCTATAATGCCTTTAAAGATAATTAAGAATAAAAAGATGTATTCGCCATTACCTGGGTTTTCGCTAAACCAATGCATTGGTGCTAACACTGTAAGTAAAGCGCTCATCAGAGTAATTGTTATCACTAAATTCACCATAGATTTAAACGGCCACATCATTAGTTTGCGCCACGGATTCAAATCATTTCCCCATTTGTAGATTAAATAGTAATATTCATAACCAATAGGAGCGAAGAGCAAAGGATCATCTGCGCTTTCTAACTTGAGCATTTTGGCAGGCGCTACAATCTTAAAGTTGCTAAGTTTCGTTTGATGAAGATTTTCTAGATTTCGTATTGCGCTGATAGCTTCTTCAGGGAAACCTCCCTTAAAATAATGTGATTTTAAAAAACGAAGTCTATAAACTGAGCAGATTTTTTTAATGTCGTCTTCATGAAATATTCTCGAGCTCTCTAGCAAATCAAAATCAAAACTGTGTTCTTTTTCAATTTGCTTTCCTTTTAATACTGAGCATATTTCTTGTCTCTTATTATCATTTGCAGAAAGAATTTCAAAGACTTCATACATAATGTCTTGCTCTTCAATTCGCTTATTTCGGAATTTTGTCAATTCTTCTTCAATATTTACTCTTGAAAACATGTGAAATGATTTTTAGGAACTTAAAATTAATAAGTTGATACTCAGTAGACAAAACTTTAACAATAGTAAACGAGTTAAATATAGGCAACACTATTTTTAAAATTCTTGTTGCGTTTTCCTAATTGCTTTGAGTATTGCAGATAATGGGCGTTTTGACTATATTGAGATAATCATGAAACAGTTTACTATGAATTTGAGTTCATCAATTATACTATTCTTTTTGACCATGTCACTTACAGCTCAAAACTATAAAGAGAAAGCAATCCCTTTAGATCCAGAGTCTAATTTACAAACGCTTATTTCGGCGGCGGGAGATAAGAAGCTTGTTTTACTTGGAGAAGCAAGTCATGGCACTCATGAATATTACGTTTGGCGTGATAAAATAAGTAGGGAATTAATAAAAAATAACGATTTCAGTTTTATTGCTGTAGAGGGAGATTTCGCTAGTTTATATCATCTAAATCTCTACGTTAAAAACATAGAAGGAGCGCAAAGCTCTGCTCGAGAAGTTTTGTCAAAGCTTCATAGATGGCCAACTTGGATGTGGGCAAACGAAGAGGTGGTGGCGCTTTTAGAATGGTTAAGGGAATACAATGATAAATTACCCCAACATAAGAAAATCGGTTTTTATGGAATGGATGTTTATGATGAGTGGAATTCGAAAGCTGTGGTTTTAGAGCTGTTTCAAAATATAGATAGTACTATTTATAGGTACGTCCAAACTCAATATGATTGTTTCCACCCTTATAAAGGTGATAGTTGGGAATATGCACGAGCAGTTAGTAAAGGTAGAGCCTCTTGTTCTGAATCCACTAAAAATGTTGTTGACTTCATAAGAAACAATCGAGAGAAGTTTTCTTCTCTGAGTGATGATATCTATTTTTATCTTCTTCAAAATGCAATTGTGGTTCACAATGCTGAAGAGTTTTTTAGGGAAAGTTTAATTTCTAAATCTTCAGTTTCTTGGAATTCGCGAGTATTTCATATGCATGAAACTATAAACGATTTACTAACGCTTTATGGAGAGAATTCTAAAGGAATTATTTGGGCGCATAACACACATATAGGCGACGCTTCATACACGAGTATGCGTAATGTGGGTGAAAAGAACATAGGTCAATTAAGTCGTGAATCGCTTGGAGCGGAAAATGTTTTTTTGATTGGATTTAGTAGCTATAGAGGAAAAGTATTAGCTGGGTCGAGTTGGGGAGAACCCATGAAAACCATGACCATACCAAAAGCGAAGTCTGGTAGCTTAGAGGACGAGCTGAATAAAGTAGGTTTAGATTCTTTTTATGTGATATTTGATAATAAAGATAGAAAGGAGAAAAACCTGAAAGTAGTAGGTCATCGAGCAGTGGGAGTGGTTTATAATCCGAAAAAAGATAGAAGACAGTTTGTACCCACAATTGTACCATTGCGTTATGATGCACTTTTATTTTTTAAAGAAACATCAGCACTACACACGCTTCACTAGGTATTTAAAACAACTAATTATTGAAGTTGCTTAATGCTTGGCCTAATAATTGAGCGCTAATTACTATATTTACGTTTCAATAAAATTCGATATGAATATTAAAAATATATCCCTGCTACTTCTTGTAGTACTTAGTTCGACAGTAGTATCTGCTCAAAAATATCTTTCAAAAAAGTCGCCTGAAATCACAAAGGAATGGAAAGACTATAGTTTTTCTTCTACTAAGGCTATTGTTGAAAATATTGAAGAGGTTTCAGAGTTCAGTATTTTTTCTAAAGTTCTAAAAGATAAAAAGTTGCTTGAATCTTTAGAGAAGGAGGAAATGGTTACAATATTTGTATTTATTGATGACTCGTTCGCTAAATTAGATGAAAAGCAAAGAGAGTCTATCTTGGAGAATAAAAACTTAATGTCGTCTATAGTTAAGTTCACTACCATCCCTGGCCGTATAGATAAACATGGACTTCAAACAGCAGTAAAAAAGCATAACGGCACAGCCTATTTAACTACGTTAAGTGGTGAGGATTTAGGTGTTACGGAAAAAAATAATCAGCTGTATTTGGTTGATTCCGAAGGTCGTATGGCAGCTGTTATCGACGCTAATTTCTATCATAAAAACGGACTCTTTCATATTGTAGATGGATTAATGTTTCCAAGCTCTAAGAAGTAAGTTTTTAGGTCTTTCTAGCATCCATACCTCCTAAAATCAATAGAGGAGTTGTGCTTTAATTAAGAGGAATAACTATATAAATTCGATTAGTTAGCCTAATTTTGCACGCTTCAAATGAATATGGTTATCCGCACTTTACAGTTTTTTAGTTTCATACTTATATTTTCCTGCTATTCAGTTGGATTTGCACAAAATATTCAGGTTGATAAAGATGCTTATTCACCTCAAGAACTCGTAGAAAGTGTTCTGATTGACAGTGGCTGTATTGAAAATGTATCGGTTACAAATGTTGTTGGAGGTAATTTTCAAGATGGAGACAAAAGTTATGGTTATTTCACTAGAAACAATAGTAGTTTTCCTTTTGAAAAAGGATTGGTTTTATCAACAGGTAAACTAGAAAATGTTCCAGGTCCAAACACTACTTTAAGTGATGATGATGCTCCTGGATGGATAGGAGATAGGGATTTAGAACAAGCCCTAGGTATTTCAAATACTGTGAATGCTACTATCATTGAATTTGATTTTATTCCAAGAGCAGATAATATTAGTTTCAGATATATTTTTGCTTCGGAAGAATATCAAGAAGGAAACCACAATACGTGTCGATATTCCGATGCTTTTGCTTTTCTAATTAAGCCCGTAGGTGGTGAATACTCTAATATTGCCTTAGTTCCAGGAACAAATACACCGGTACAGGTAACTACAGTACACTCAGGTATTCCTGGGTCATGTCCGCCAATAAATGAAACCTACTTTGAAGGATGGAACGGAAGAAATGCTCCAATTAACTTTAACGGACAAACGAAAGTTCTTTTAGCCGAATCTCCTGTTCGCGCAAATGAAGTTTATCACATTAAACTTGTGATTGCAGACCATTCCAATTATAGATATGATTCGGCAGTATTTTTAGAAGGTGGGAGCTTTAATATTTCTGCAAATCTAGGTCCTGATCGCAGTTTTGTAACAGGAAACCCTTTATGTGAAAATGAAACGTATTTTTTGGATGCAACCCCAGAAGGAAACACACCAATTGGTTATAAGTGGTTTCGAAATGGCGTTCTCATACCAGGAGAAACTTCAGCAGACTATTTAGTTACTCAAGAAGGAATTTATAAAGTTGAAATTGACTACGGAAATGGTTGTATTGCCGAAGATGAGGTGTTAATAGAGTATAGTGGACCTGTTTCTGTGCGTGATACAGAACTTTATCAATGCGAACCAAATGCCAATGGTATAGCTATATTTAATCTTTTTGATGCAGAAACTACAATAATAGATGGTGATCGTGGGCTTAGGGTGTATTCATTTCATCATAGTTTTACAGATGCAGAGAACAATTTAAACCCTATAGCCAACCCTACACGATATAGAAATACACAAGTAGATGAAGTGGTTTATGCAAGAGTTCTGTCGGAGTATGGTTGTGTTGGCGTGGCAGAGGTTACTTTAAAAACTAGAACAAATGAAGTGTCTCCATTTTCTTTGGTGAGTTGTTCAAATGAAGGAACCCCTGGGTATGCTACTTTTAATTTTTCTGGAATTACAGATGAATTGAGAGTTCTTTTTGGAAGTAATTCACGCGTTTCATATTATCTGTCTTATTCCGATGCCGTTTCACAAAACAATCCTATAACTTCTCCTTTCACAAACACTAGAGCGACTACTCAAACTATTTTTGTTAGAGTTTCAGGAAGTGTTGGTTGTATTGGAACTTCAGAGGTGCATCTAAATGTTGTTGATACTCCTGAATTTGAAGGCCCTGAAACGTATATTTATTGTGAAAATATTTTTCCTAGCAGAATAACTCTTACTTCTGGATTAATAGGTGGTCATACAAACGTAGAGTTTGATTGGTCCACAGGTGAAACCACTCCAGAAATAGAAATAAATGAACCCGGAACTTACTCTGTTGCGGTAACTCGTAGAAGACGAATTGGAAATCAAATGTTTTCATGTACCTCAACAAGAAGTATAACAGTTGTAGAATCTAGTCCAGCTAATGTATCCTACGAGCTTACAGGCACCTTTGGAGATCAAACGCTTACTGTAAGTGTCAATGGTCTTGGGGACTATTTATACTCTCTAAATGGCAGCTTATATCAAGAAAGTCCAGTTTTTGAGAATTTAGAACCGGGAACCTATACGCTTTCGGTGATGGATAGAAATGGTTGCGACACTACAGTAGTGACCATATATGTTTTAGGATTTCCGAATTATTTCACTCCAAATGAAGATGGATTCAATGATTATTGGCAAATTAAGGCATTAGACCGCGCCAATCTTCAGTTGAAGAATGTTTTAATATTTGATCGCTTCGGAAAGATGATTCACATTTTAGATCTCCACGGAAGGGGATGGGATGGCACGTATAATGGTGCGCTAATGCCCTCGTCAGACTATTGGTTTAAAGCTACGTTTAAAGACGGATCTATTCATCGTGGTCACTTCACACTAAAGCGATAAAGCCTGAGTGAATGCTTAATTCCCTCTCTGAAAACTCAATAAAACTTGCAAACTACCTTAAAGAAGCTCCAAATTCAGTTTCAAATTTCTGTTGAAGCTTATTCATGATTTTATCAACCTGCTTGTCTGTAAGTGTTTTATGTTCATCTTGGAAGGTGAAGTTTAAAGCATAACTTTTCTTGCCTTCGGGAAGTGTTTTTCCAGTGTAGACGTCAAATAGATTTACAGATTTAAGGAGTTTCTTTTCAGTTTCAAAAGCAGCTTTTTTCAGGTTTTTGAAGCTTACAGACTCGTCTAATAACAGGGCAAAATCACGTTCAGATCCTGGAAACTTAGGAATAGGTTTTACGTTGAAGTTTTTATGTGAAATTTGCTTTAAAACTTTATCCCAATTGAAATCGGCATAGAACACTTCAGCGTCTATATCCATGGCTTTAGCAATTTTCTTTTTAACGATACCAAATTCAACAAGGACTTCCTTATTTCTTTTAAGAGCAATTCCTTCAGAGAAAACATCGCTATCGCATGCATCTTCTGAAAAATCGTTGAGTCCTAAACGTTCCATGATGATGGAGATAATACCTTTTCCATAGAAAAAGTCGCTTTTAGAGTTAGGGACAGACCAATTGCTTTCATTTCTCATTCCTGTAATGAAAATAGAAAGATGCTTCTTTTCTTCTCGTCCACCAGGATAGCTGTGGTATGTTTTTCCAAACTCAAACAGCTGTAGGTTGCTGTTATTTCGATTGCTGTTATATTCTATGGTTTCTAATCCAGAGAACAGCATAGACTGTCTTAATACTGAAAGTTCTTGGCTCAACGGATTGAGCATAGTAACATTAAAACTGTCATTTATAGATTCAACCATTCCACTATACTTTGGAGTGGTAAGAGAGTTGTTCATGATTTCGTAAAAACCTTGTGAAGCCAACAGGATAGCAATTTTGCTTTGTATAGAATAATCTTCACCTGGGAGAACTGTGGCTACACTAGCATTCAGTTTTTCTGTAAACTTAATATTGTTATAGCCATAAACACGAAGTATTTCTTCAATGACGTCAACTTCTCTTGTAACATCATTTCGATAGGCAGGAATGGTCATTCCAATGCCTGTTTCAGTCATGTTTATAACTTTCATTTCAAGCGAAGTAAGAATATCCTTTATGGTTTCTACAGGAAGACTTTCTCCAATTAATTTATTTGCTTTCTCAAATTGAAGAAAAACTTGATGGTCTTCAATTTTTTTAGGGTAAATATCTACCAAGTCACATGTAATTTCTCCACCTGCTAGTTGGTTTATTAGGATAGCAGCTCTTCGAAGTGCGTAGTCTACAATGTTTGGATCAACTCCACGTTCAAATCGGAAAGATGCATCTGTACTTAACCCATGTCGTTTTGCAGTTTTGCGAACGCTAATAGGGTCGAAATATGCACTTTCTAAGAATATGCTTGTAGTTTTTTCTGTTACGCCACTGTTTATTCCGCCAGAAACTCCAGCGATACACAATGGTTTTTCGGAGTCGCATATCATTAAGTCTTCTTCACTTAATTCTCGTTCCACACCATCAAGTGTTGTAAACTTAGTTCCTTTTGGAAGTGTTTTAACATTGATTTCGTTGCCTGTTATTTTTGCAGCGTCAAAGGCATGAAGCGGTTGTCCTAGCTCATGAAGCACATAGTTTGTAGCATCCACAACATTGTTTATAGGAGCAAGACCAATCGATTTCAATCTGTTTTGAAGCCAAGTGGGAGAAGGGCCAACTTTTAGGTTGCTTAGAGTAATACCACAATACCTTGGAGCTAAAGAAGAATCTTCAACATTGACAAGAACTTTTAATGTTCGATTGTCGACTCTAAAACTACTGGAAGATGGTGTATTTACTTTTTCTGAAATTCCTCTGTGAAGAAGTCCCGCTCTTAAATCGCGTGCAACTCCCCAGTGGCTCATAGCGTCTGAGCGGTTAGGAGTTAAGCCTATTTCAAATACTTTGTCTGTTTCTACTTCAAAAAGTTTAGAAGCGAGTGTTCCTGGTTTAATATCAGATTTTAACACCATGATTCCATCATGAGAGTCTCCAAGTCCGAGTTCAATTTCAGAACAGATCATTCCTAAACTAGCTTCGCCACGAATTTTTCCTTTTTTTATTTCCCATGGTTTTCCTTCTTCGTCATAAAGAGTAGTGCCAACAGTTGCCACAGCTACTTTTTGTCCTGCTTCAATGTTTGGAGCGCCACATACTATCTGGAGAGGGTCTCCACTTCCTATATCAACTTTTGTCAATTTTAAACGATCTGCATTTGGATGCTGAACACATTCAAGCACGTGTCCAACTACAATTCCTTCTAATCCTCCTTTTATAGAAGAAAAGTCAGATATTCCTTCTACTTCAAGTCCTAGATCGGTTAATAGTTCACCTGTTTTTTCTGCATCCCAAGGAAGGTTGATAAATTGTTTTAGCCAGTTGTATGAAATAGTCATAGTTGTAAAAATATAAGCAGGTGCAAAGATAATATTCTATTGCCTATTGTGAATTGTTTGTAGGTTATTGTTTTTAAAGAATGACATTAAATCGCGAATAGAGAGGGTTATTTTTCCAAATTTTGAAAGCGTTGCAATAATGTGGGGTGTGAATAATGAGCAAATACATAAAGTGGGTGAGGCGTAAGGTTGCTCAAACTGTTTTTTGAAAGTTTTTTCAAACCAGAAATTAGAGGTTCGGAAGCGTATGTATCCTTGGCGTAATTATCGGCTTGATATTCAAATTTTCTACTTAAATATTTCATTAATAACCCTGTTATGCCAGAAATGGGTGCATATAAAACACCAAATGCTACCAGCCCAATATGAAAAGATGGTTGTGATACGTTAAGCGCTTCAGAAAGTAGAGGATTGCTTATAAATAGAGAAAGTAGCCACAATGTGAAACCTGTTGTTAGAATTGCCGCAAAAAGATTAAAGATAATGTGGTTTCGTTTGTAATGACCAACTTCGTGTGCTAAGACAGCCACAATTTCTTCTTCATTCAAATCGTTTATCAAGGTATCATATAACGTAACACGCTTCTCGCTACCAAAGCCAGAGAAATATGCATTTGCTTTAGTGCTTCTTTTACTTCCGTCAATAACAAAAATCTTATCTAGAGTAAAACCTACTTTTGAAGCGTATTCTTCAATTTTTGTACGAAGTGGACTGTATTCCAAAGGTGTTTGCTTATTGAAAAGAGGTACGATAAGTCTTGCATAAAATAAATTTATGAAAACAGTAAAAACAGTTACAACGCCCCAAGCATACAGCCAGAAATTAGTGCCTGTGCTTTTGTAAAACCAAATTATAGCACCCATAAGAACACCTCCAATTACGGCGCCCATAATCCATCCCTTTAGTTTATCGAGAAAAAAAGTAGAACGAGTGGTTTTATTGAACCCGAATTTTTCTTCAATTACAAATGTGCTGTAATAGCTGAAAGGCGTACTTAAAATATCACTAGCTATCATTATGATTCCGAAGAAAACTAAAGCTATAACCACTTCGTTATTAGAAACAGAACGTGCTAAACCATCTACATAAGCGAATCCATCTAGGAAAAAGAAGAGTAGAGTTGCAGCTAGTGAAACAGTTGTAGCGAGAATGCTAAATTTATATCGTTCACCCTTATAAAGTTGTGATTTTTTATATTCTTCTTCATCAAAGACGTCTTGTAACTCAGCAGGAATTGGATCGTTATATCGCTTTGCATTGATATAGTCTAGAAATTGGTCAATGATAAAGTTGATGACCAAAATAGCGATAATGATATAAAAAAGAGTCTCAGGTTTCAATACTTCTGAAGTGTTTACGGTCTCTAAAATAGAGGGTTATTGATTGAAAAATTGATTAAAAACCACGTTGTCGTTTGGCTTCAAAGATAAGAATTCCCGCTGCTACGGAAACGTTCATGCTGTCTATTTCGCCACTCATTGGGATAATTATGTTTTGAGTACTGTTTTCTCGCCATTCGTTTGATAAACCAATAGCCTCTGTGCCTACAACAATTGCCGTTGGTTTAGAATAATCAATTGTATGGTAAGGAACAGAAGCCTGAAGCGCAGCACAATAAATATTGATTTTGTTTTCTTTTAAAAAG
>DATGMT010000027.1:0-13726 GCA_035307265.1 Aequorivita sp. | reverse complement strand
AGGATAAATTAGAGATGGTAGAAAAACTTCAAGCTGAAGGTAAAAAAGTTGCTATGGCAGGTGATGGAATAAATGACGCGCCAGCCTTAGCAAAAAGTGACGTGGGTATTGCTATGGGAACAGGAACAGACGTAGCTATTGAAAGTGCAGGTGTTACTTTAGTTAAAGGAGACCTTCATGGAATTGTAAAAGCATATCACTTGAGTGAAAAAGTAATGACCAACATTAAACAGAATTTGTTTTTTGCGATGATTTACAATACCCTCGGTGTTCCTGTGGCAGCGGGAGTATTGTTTCCTGTCTTCGGAATATTATTGTCGCCAATGATAGCTGCTTTAGCTATGAGCTTCAGTTCGGTTTCGGTTATTGCTAACGCACTAAGATTAAGAGGTGCAAAAATTGATTAAAACATTCTTAAAACTACAAATGAAAAAGATACTAACTATATTACTTCTAACGCCTTTGTTTCTCTTTTCACAAGAAAGAATAACTGGTGTTATTTCCGAAAATGTAAATAATAAAGAGCTTCCTTTAGGAGGCGCTAACGTATATTGGTTAGACAGTTCCGTTGGGACAGTTACCGATTTTGATGGAAAATTTGAGCTTCCTTATAAGCAAGAATACAATAAACTAGTTATTAGTTTTATAGGTTATAGAACAGATACAGTTTCTGTGAGCTCTCCAAAACCTATAAGACACATCTTGAGTCCAAAGTCAGATTTAGATGAGGTGATTGTTACTTCGCGACAAAAAGCTAGCTCTCGATCCTTTTTAGAACAACAAAATGTAATTAATGTTAGTAGTGCTGAATTGCTAAAGGCTGCATGTTGCAATTTGGCAGAAAGCTTTGAAACAAATCCTTCTATTGACGTCAACTTTGCAGATGCTCTAACAGGAACAAAACATATTAAAATGTTAGGGCTAACAAGTCCTTATATTTTAATAACTACAGAAAATGTTCCGAGTATTCGTGGTGCGTCACAGATCTATGGGATGAGCTTTATTCCTGGAACTTGGGTCGAGAGCATTCAAATAACAAAAGGATCTGGAAGTGTTATAAATGGATATGAAAGTATTGCAGGACAAATTAATGCCGAAATGCAAAAGCCACTAACAGACGATCGAGTTTTTGTAAATGCATACGGATCTGGAGATGGCCGATTTGAACTAAATACTCATCTAAACACAAAAGTTACTGAGCGTTGGAGTACAGGGCTGTATATCCATGGTAATATGCGAGAAGCTGAATTTGATAAAAATGACGACTCTTTCCTCGATATGCCGCTGATGCAGCAAATTAATGTGATGAATCGCTGGCAATATACAGATCAAGAAAATGGTTATGTAGGTTTTTTGAACATTAGATACCTGAATGATGAAAAACAAACAGGGCAAGCATCGTTTGACCCGAAAACAGACAGAGGAACTACGAATGCTTGGGGAAGCGAAATCAAATCGCAGCGTGTTGATGTGTCTGGGAAGTTTGCTTTTGTAAACCCAGATCTTCCTTGGCGCTCCGGAGGTGTGCAAATAGCTTATAGCTATCACGACCAAGAGTCATATTTCGGACTGAATGATTACAATATTCAGCATAATAGTTTGTATGCTAGTTTGTTGTACAACTCTATAATTAGCGACTCTCGACATAAAATTAAAACCGGTTTAAGTGCTACTTATGATAACTATGAAGAGTTAGTGCTAACAGAAAACTTTAGCCGAACAGAAAATTCAGCGGGTGCATTTTTTGAATACAACTTTGACAATATGGATGATTTGAATTTTAGTGCAGGAATTAGAGCAGATATACACAATACATTAGGCGCTTTTGTGACACCTAGATTTCACTTGAGGTATACGCCTTGGGATCGATCAGCATTTAGAGTTTCAGCTGGTAGAGGTAAAAGAAGTGCAAATATCTTTGCTGAAAACCAACAGTTTTTTGCCACCTCACGCACCTTGAATCTAATCCGGGATGGAGGGAAAATTTATGGATTAAATCCTGAAATTGCATGGAACTACGGTGTTTCATTTATGCAAGGCTTTAATCTTTTTAATAGAAGAGGAGATATTACTTTAGACTACTACAGAACCGATTTTGAAAATCAAATTGTTGTAGATTGGGAAAATCCAACTGAAATAAGCTTCTATAACCTAGATGGAAGTAGCTATTCAAGTAATTTTCAAGCAGAAGTGAATTACACTCCTTTTGATAGATTCGATATCCGATTGGCTTATAAGTATTTTGACGTAGAAACTACTTACCTAAGTGGAAAGAAACAAACGCCACTTACTCCTAATCATAGATTTTTCATGAACACTTCCTATGAAACCAAAATAAATTCAAAAGGAGGTAATTGGAAGTTTGATGCCACCTATAACTTTATTGGGGAGCAGCGTTTTGCTTCAAACGAGACATATTTAAACACTATTGGATTATCAGAATTTTCATCGAGTTTTTCTACATTGAACGCTCAAATAACAAAAGTGTTCTCTTCTAAATTTGAATTATATATTGGAGGAGAAAATATAACTAACGTAAAACAAAGTAATCCCGTAGTAGGAAGTGATAACCCTTTCGGTTCAAATTTTGATACAACTTATGTGTATGGACCAATATATGGGAGTTCCTATTATGCAGGTCTTCGTTTTAGATTTAACTAAACAATAACCTTAAAATCAGCATTTTAAACTAAATAAATCATGAAAAAATTATTAGTAATAGCAAGTATACTGTTCATCGGCGCTACAGGTTTTTCACAAAATAAAAATGCAAGAGCTACTCTTGAAGTAGATGGCGTGTGTGGAATGTGTAAAGAACGAATTGAGAAAGCTGCTGTTCAAGCAAAAGGAGTAAAATCTGCCACTTGGGATGTGCGAACTCATGAGCTTAACATTATCTATAATGAAGGTAGAACAGACTTGACTAAAATTCAGCAAAGCATTGCTGATAGTGGTCATGACACTGAAGATATTAAAGCATTAGACTCGGTTTATGATGAAATCGATCCTTGCTGTAAATATCGTGATCCGAAAGTAGTGGAAGACCATATAGATATGGACCACTAAAAAATAGAAGAAGTTTTTATGTTGGAGGAATTGAACTTAATATTCAATTCTGCTCACGTTTGAAATAGTTAGTTTCTTTTTGAAACTATGTTTTCAATTATAATTTCGGCGTGAATTCTAGAGTTTTCTATGAACCATTTATGAGTTTCCATTCCTCCACATATTACTCCAGCTAAATACAAGTTTTCAATATTGGTTTCCATTGTTTTTGGATTGTAAGTAGGGAGTTTTTTATCGTCGTTAGATAATGTAACGCCAATCTTTTTTAAGAGGTCAAAGTTTGGACGATAGCCGGTTAAAGCAATAACAAAGTCGTTCTCTATAGTTTTCTTCCCATAGGGAGTGTTTATAATGACTTCGGTTTCCTTAATTTCTTCAATTTCAGAGTTGAAATAAGCTTTAATGCTGCCTTCTTTAATTCTGTTTTCAATATCAGGTTTCACCCAATATTTTACGCGTTCGCCAATTTCAGAACCTCTAACAACCATAGTAACATCTCCACCCTTTCTCCAAACTTCTAAAGCAGCATCCACGGAGGAGTTGCTAGCGCCCACAACAATTACTTTTTGCATTACAAAAGGGTGAGCCTCCTTATAATAATGAGAAACTTTATCTAAGTTTTCACCAGGAATGTTCAGTAACTGTGGGATGTCATAAAATCCAGTGCTTAGGATAACATTCTTACTTCTGTAAGTTCTCTTTTCAGAAATCACCTCAAACTCATCGTCCACTTTTTCAACAGAATTAATCTTTTCGTATAAGTTTATTTGGAGTTCGTTTGAAGTTGCAACTCTTCTGTAGTATTCCAAAGCTTCATTTCTATTAGGTTTTGGATTGTTGCTAATAAAAGGAATATCGTCGATCTCTAACTTTTCTGAAGTAGAAAAGAAGGTCATATTCAACGGATAATTATAAATCGAGTTTGTCAAAGCTCCTTTTTCAACCACCACATAGGAAAGATTGTTCTTTTTACACTGAAGTGCACAGGCAATGCCTATAGGCCCCGCGCCTATGATTAAAACGTCGTAGGAGTTTGGTTTTGATAAGGACATTAAATTATTTTTAAGCTATTTTCTTAAGATTGCTGATGGTTTCGGTAGGGTTGGTCGAACCAAAAACAAAACTTCCAGCTACTAAAACATCTGCACCTGCGTCAATTAATTGCTTTGCATTTTGATCTGTTACGCCTCCATCAATTTCAATTTTTGTTGAAGCGTTGTTTTTTTCGATAATTTGCTTAAGCTGTTTGATTTTTTTATAGGTGTTTTCAATAAAACTTTGCCCGCCAAAACCTGGATTTACGCTCATTAAGCAAACCAAGTCGATATCATTAATAGTGTCTTCTAAAAGAGAAACATTTGTGTGAGGGTTGATAGCAACACCTGCTTGCATTCCTTCAGATTTAATAGCTTGTAGGGTTCTGTGAAGATGCGTGCATGCTTCGTAGTGAACCGTGAGGATATTAGAGCCTAAATCTGCAAAAGTTTTAATATATCGATCAGGGTCTACTATCATCAAGTGGACGTCTAAAGGTTTTTTAGCGTGTTTGGCTATACTTTTTAGAACGGGCATACCAAACGATATGTTTGGCACGAAAACTCCATCCATGATATCTATATGAAACCAATCAGCTTTACTGTTGTTAATCATTTCTATGTCGCGCTGAAGGTTTGCGAAATCTGCCGCTAAAACAGAGGGAGCTATAATTGGGTTACTCATTTTATAAGTTTTTTGCAAAGGTAGTTATTAGTTTGGATTTGGTCGAATTGAAAGCGGGATTGGTGAGTACTAACGATGGTTATCTGAAAAAATATAAAGCACTTTAAGTGTAGCTTCTTTCAGGGGCATTGAATTTTTTACCAGACAACAGTGTTTCTAAATAAAAAAAACCTCCGAGATATTTCGGAGGTTTTGAAAGTGTATTATGATTAACCTAAATAGGTCATCAATATTTTGCTTCTCGAAGTGTGTTTTAGTCTTCTAATAGCTTTTTCTTTTATTTGTCGAACACGTTCACGAGTTAGATCAAACGTTTCTCCAATTTCTTCTAAAGTCATTGGCTGTTGTTCACCAAGTCCAAAGTATAAACGAATTACGTCTGCTTCACGAGGAGTAAGTGTTTCTAAGGCACGTTCAATTTCAGTTCTTAGAGATTCATGAAGAAGGGCGCGATCTGGATTTGGGCTTTCGCCACTTCGTAAAACGTCATATAGGTTACTATCCTCTCCTTCGATAAGTGGAGCGTCCATAGATACGTGACGGCCAGAGTTTTTTAAAGACTCTTTTACGTCGGAAATGGTCATGTCCAATTCTTTCGCAATCTCTTCTGGTGATGGTGGTCGTTCGTTAAATTGCTCAAGATAAGCGTACATTTTGTTTATCTTGTTGATGCTTCCAATTTTGTTTAAAGGTAGGCGTACAATACGAGACTGCTCTGCTAATGCTTGAAGTATAGATTGACGAATCCACCAAACAGCATAGGAGATAAATTTAAAACCTCTAGTTTCATCAAAACGTTGGGCTGCTTTGATAAGTCCTAAGTTTCCTTCGTTAATAAGGTCTGGAAGGGTTAGGCCTTGGTTTTGGTATTGCTTTGCAACTGAAACAACGAATCTAAGGTTTGCCTTGGTTAGTTTTTCTAACGCACGATGATCCCCAGCTTTTATACGCTGAGCCAATTCTACTTCTTCATCTGCTGTAATTAAGTCAACTTTACCAATTTCTTGAAGATACTTGTCTAATGATGCAGTTTCACGGTTGGTGACCTGCTTTGTGATTTTGAGTTGTCTCATTTAGGTGTCGTCCTATGATTTTAAGTTTAAACTTCTGTTTTGAGTTATACGTAGAAACCACTTAAAAGGTTACAAAAAAACCTTTATATATTTTTATATGAAATTTTCAATATTGAGTTTTTTCAAATAAAAAGCCCTTTATCTTCGGATGAAGATAAAGGGCTTTTAGAATTGTCAAGAGGGTAAATTAATCTCTCTTTCTGTCTCGATTGTCACGACCTCTGTTGTCGCGTCCTCTATTGTTATCTCTTCCTCCGCTTCGAGAGTCATCTCTTGGTGGACGAGGTGTATACCCTTCAGGTTTTTGAATTAACGCTTTTCTAGAAACTTTTTCTTTCTTAGTGCGTGGGTCAAGACCGAAGTATTTCACGTCAAAAACATCACCCATGTTTACTACGTCGGTAACGTTTTCTGTTCTGTCCCAAGCCAATTCAGAAATGTGAAGTAACACTTCATTTCCAGGAGCGTCAACAAACTCTACTACAGCTCCAAAGTCTAACATTTTAATAACTTTTACTTCGTAAACGCTATTAACTTCAGGTTTGAAAGTGATAGAATCTATTTTTGCTAAAACGGCATCGATTCCTTCTTGGCTAGTACCAAGGATTTCAACAATACCTTCTTCAGTAACTGGATCTTCGTTGATAACGATTGTTGTTTTCGTTTCTTTTTGAAGTTCTTGAATTACTTTTCCTCCTGGTCCAATTAATCCTCCAATATATTCGTTTGGAATAGTAACGGTTACCATTTTTGGAGCATGAGGTTTCACGCTTTCATTTGGAGCTGGTATAGTTTCAATAAGCTTGTTAAGAATGTGTAGTCTACCTGCTTCAGCTTGTTTTAAAGCTTTTACTAAAACTTCATATGAAAGACCTTTTACTTTAATGTCCATTTGGCAAGCGGTAATACCATCTGCAGTTCCTGTAACCTTAAAGTCCATGTCTCCAAGATGATCTTCATCACCAAGAATGTCTGAAAGTACAGCGTATTTTCCTGTTTCTGCATCAGAGATTAGTCCCATTGCAATACCGGAAACTGGTTTTTTCAACTTAACTCCGGCATCCATTAACGCCATCGTTCCTGAACAAACAGTAGCCATAGAAGATGAACCGTTAGATTCTAAAACTTCTGAAACTACTCTAACTGTATATGGGAAATCATCAGGGATCATTCCTTTTAGAGCACGTTGTGCTAAGTTACCGTGACCAATTTCTCTACGTGATGTTCCTCGGATTGGGCGTGCTTCACCAGTACAAAAAGGAGGGAAGTTGTAGTGAAGGTAGAATGTTTCCTCACCTTCATACGATGGCATATCGATTTGGTTTGCTTCACGAGAAGTTCCTAAAGTAACCGTAGATAATGCTTGAGTTTCACCTCTTGTAAATATAGCCGAACCGTGTGTAGAAGGCAGGTAGTCAACTTCACACCAAATTGGGCGGATTTCGTCTGTTTTTCTACCATCTAAACGAAGGCCTTCATTTAATGTAAGGTCACGTACAGCAGACTTTTCAGCTGCATAGTAATATTGCGAAACTAAATCGCCAAACTCTTCCATTTCTTCTTCAGAGAAGGTGGCTATAATTTCTTCTTTTATAGCTGCAAATGAAGCTGTTCTCTCGTGTTTTGAAGAAGCAGAATGGGCTACAGCATAAACCTTATCATAAGCCATATCGTGGATTTTTTTCTTTAAATCCTCATTATCTGGCTTAGGTTCGTATTCTCTAACTTCTTTTCTTCCAACAGCTTCTGCTAATCTAAGTTGTGCTTCACACTGTCTTTTAATGTGGTCGTGAGCGAATTTAATGGCTTCAACCATTTCTTCTTCAGAAATTTCGTCCATTTCACCTTCAACCATCATCACAGAATCCATAGATGCACCAATCACCATATCGATGTCTGATTCATCTAACTGAGCTCTAGAAGGGTTAATGATAAATTCGCCGTTGATTCGTCCTACACGTGCTTCAGAAATAGGGCATTCAAACGGTAGGTCTGAAAGTTGAATTGCTGCAGATGCTGCCAATCCTGCCATTGCATCAGGCATTACGTCATCATCGTGACTCATCAACTGTATCATCACTTGTGTTTCGGAGTGATAATCTTTTGGGAATAATGGACGTAGAACACGATCCACTAAACGCATAGTTAATACTTCGCCATCGCTTGGTCTAGCTTCTCTTTTGAAAAAGCCACCAGGGTAACGTCCTGCTGCAGCAAATTTCTCGCGATAATCTACTGTTAGTGGTAGGAAGTCAACGTCTTTTTGTTCGTAGTTTGAAACTACAGTACAAAGCAACATACATTTCCCAGATTGAACTACAACAGAGCCATGGGCTTGTTTAGCTAATTTTCCGGTTTCGATGGTGATTTCTCTACCATCGCCTAGGTCAATGACCTCTTTAAATACTTTAGGTATCATTTTGTTTTTCATTTTGTACTCCATGAATATTCAATGTTTATACAATAGAAGTGGAGTACGTTTATACTTTGGTCAACAATCGGTTTTCGATTGTAGTGTTGTTGTGTTGTTGTGGTTGACCAATGAAAAACCTTAAGGGTAGCTTTTCTGAGCGAAGCAGTTGAGTTGTTTGCTAAAAGACTCTGGCTTGGCGTTAAAAAAACAAAGCGAAGCATCTAGTTTAGAGACTTCGCTTTGTGTGTAAAATTACTTACGTAATCCTAGTTCTTTTACGATTGCACGGTAACGCAAAATATCTTTTTTCATTAGATAGTCTAACAATGAACGTCTCTTTCCTACTAATTTAACTAGTGAACGCTCGGTGTTGAAGTCCTTTTGGTTAGTTTTTAGGTGTTTCGATAAGTGCTCAATACGGTACGTGAACAAAGCGATCTGTCCTTCTGCAGAACCAGTATCTGTCTTTGATTTTCCGTGTTTTTCAAAAATTTTTTCTTTAGCTTCTTGTGATAAATACATGCCAATATTGTTAAAATGATTTTTATGTACTGACTACCATTTTGGTAATCAAGGCTACAAAAGTAAACAAACTTACCGAGTTAGCAACTTGGTTTCTAATAAATGTTTGATAAAAAGTGATTATTAGAAAATTGTTTATGTTCTTAAGGTCCTGTTTAGTACTAAATCTAGGTATAGATTTATTTTTGCTTTTAGATCGCGTCTATGAGTAATAAAGTCTAAGAAACCATGCTCTAAAAGGAACTCGGAAGTTTGGAATCCTTCTGGGAGTTCTTTACCAGTTGTATCTCTAACAACGCGTGGCCCTGCAAAACCAATTAAAGCTCCTGGTTCGCCAATATTAATGTCTCCAAGCATAGCAAAGGAAGCCGTGGTTCCTCCAGTAGTTGGGTCAGTAGAAAGTGAAATATATGGAATTCCAGCTTCACCTAATTGAGCTAACTTTACGCTTGTTTTAGCAAGTTGCATTAATGATAGAGCAGATTCCATCATCCTAGCTCCTCCACTTTTTGAAATAATTAGTAGAGGAATCTTTTTCTTTAAGGAATAATCTGCAGCACGTACTATCTTTTCTCCAACAACGCTTCCCATTGAACCTCCGATAAAACTAAAGTCCATACAAGCAATCACAAGGTCTTTTCCCATAGATTTTCCAACTGCTGTTCTGATGGCGTCTTTCAACCCAGTTTTCTCTTCAGCTTCTTTTAAGCGGTCTTTATATTTTTTCTTGTCGACAAAGTTCAACGAATCTTTAGATGTTAAATTTTTATCTAACTCTTTAAATTTATTGTCGTCAAATAGAATTTCAAAATATTCTTTACTTCCTATACGAACGTGGTAGCCATCCTCTGGGCTAACGTAGAAGTTTTTCTCAAGTTCTTCACTATCTACTACTTTTCCAGTTGGGGATTTATACCACAACCCTTTCGGAACATCTTTTTTGTCTTCGGTAGGGGTTTGTATTCCTTTTTTTGTTCTTTTAAACCAAGGCATCATAAGTAATGGGGGTTTTAGCCTACCAGAGGCAGGGGATTTAAATAACTTGGGTTAGTCTAAATTAAGAGCCTAATGTGTTAATATTATTCAAGTCTTTGAAAGCTTGTTCTAATCTCGCACGGAAGGTGATTTCGCCTTCGCGAAGCCACTTTCGAGGGTCATAATGTTTTTTATTTGGTTCGTGTTCACCTTCTGGGTTACCAATTTGAGTTTTTAAGTAATCAATTTTACTAGTCATATAATCTCTAATTCCTTCGGTGAAGGCAAATTGAAGATCAGTGTCGATGTTCATTTTTATTACTCCGTAGCTAATTGCTTCTCTGATTTCTTCTAAAGAAGAACCACTTCCTCCATGAAACACAAAGTCTATTGGGTTATGGCCAGTGTTGAATTTTTTCTGAACATATTCCTGAGAGTTTTTCAGGATAATAGGAGTTAGTTTAACATTTCCTGGTTTATAAACTCCATGCACGTTTCCGAAAGCTGCAGCAATTGTAAATTGATCGCTAACTTTCATAAGTTCTTCGTAGGCATAAGCAACTTCATCGGGCTGAGTATAAAGTTTAGATGAGTCAACATTGGTGTTGTCTACACCGTCTTCTTCTCCTCCAGTAATTCCTAACTCAATTTCTAAAGTCATCCCTAGCTTGCTCATACGCTCTAGGTAACGCTTGCTAATTTCAATATTTTCTTCGATTGGTTCTTCAGAAAGATCTAACATATGAGAGCTATAAAGTGGTTTCCCTGTTTCTTTATAAAACTTTTCTCCGGCATCCAATAAACCATCAATCCAAGGAAGGAGTTTTTTGGCGCAGTGATCTGTGTGAAGTATTACAGTTGCTCCATAAGCTTCTGCTAATTCATGAATATGTTTTGCACCAGCAATTCCACCAGCGATTGCTGATTTTTGGTTTTCGTTAGAGAGACCTTTCCCAGCATTAAACTGTGCTCCACCGTTTGAAAACTGTATTATAACAGGCGAGTTAAGTGCTGCTGCAGTTTCCATAACAGTGTTGATACTGTTGGAACCTACTACGTTTACTGCAGGAAGGGCAAAGCCTTTTTCCTTTGCAAATCGATGGATTTTTTGAACTTCTTTTCCTGTTGCTACTCCTGGCTTAATTCCGTGACCCATAGTGTTATTCTAATTTGTTGAAGGTTAGTCCTTTTGAGTTGTATTTGTTTTTTTACTCTAATTTAATAGTTGAATTATTCACCTATAGTTTTAGCTAAGCAAAAATAGCAAAATTATATGGTTTAGAAAGGATAGTTGATTCCTATGTTGTATACAGCATTTCTGAAATTGAATTCATTCATCCAACGTTCTCCTACTGGCTTTGCAGGATTGTGCGCTTTAAACCCAGTGTCTAAACGAAAAACAAAAAAACCAAAGTCATATCGAAGTCCAATTCCTCCTGCTACTGCTAATTCTTTTAAATCTTTTATTCCACTAAAGTTTGAATCTTCATCTTTGACGTTGTCAAAAACATTCCAAATGTTTCCAGCATCTACAAAAAGTGCTCCTTTAAAAGCGCCTAAGATTGTAAACCGATACTCAGCGTTTAGTGCAATTTTAAAGTTAGCTTCGTTGAATTCGTTTTTGTCGTTACTGCTTCCTGGTCCTAGGTCGTATGCTCTCCAGCCTCGGTTATCATTGGCTCCTCCTCCAAAATAGCTACGCGTAAAAGGTATGCTGTTGCTGTTTCCATAAGGGACTGCTAAACCAGCAAAAACACGAAATGCGACCACGTTTTTATAATCGAGCTCCCAGTGTTTAATGTACTCGGCGTCTCCTTTTATATATTGTGAATACACAACATTAAATACTTCGTAATTGTCATTACTGTTCTTTTCAATTCCCGCTAAACTTGCAATTCCTGAGAGAAGATTACCTGCAGACTCAAGCTTTAAACGAATACGCGAAAAGTTGTTGTCTTTTATATTTTGTCGAGTGTCCCAAACTCGCGTGATATTAGTTGCAAATATCAAGTTGTTCTCGGTGAGTCTTTTCTTGCGTTCATCTATATGGTCTACTGCATCGCGAGCGTTTCCATTATCCCAATACGGATTGATAATTCCGCTACGAACATCAGAAATAAACCCATTGGCTCCATTTGGAATGGTTAGTTCAAAGTCATCCAAGTCATTAATAGTGTAGTACTCGGGATTAATAGAACCGGGGTTTTCTATCTCGGTTTGATAGGCAATGCTATTTAATTGGTCAAAGCTGTTCCTGTAGACGTTGAAATAGTTCCCTGTTTTTAAGTTTTGTACAAATTGCAGATTGACAAGGTCAAGATGATAATTTACAGTTCGAGAGGGTTTCCAACTATAATTGAATATCCCGTTTACAGACTGACGGTCTAACCCTATGTTGTTTTGGGCGCTCATTCCATAACTTAGTGAAGTGGTGGGCGACATATACTTTGGAATGAGTTTTTGTGTGTTTATAGGGAATATTATTCGTGGAAATGTGAGTTTTACATCGCCACCAAATTCCGATATATTAAAAAACCTACTGCTGTTATCTGCCGCATCTTTAGAAGAACCTAAACTTCCTCTACCAGAAATTTGAAGTATTTCTGCACCTCTAAAGAGATTTCTAAAAATCATATTCCCACTAAAACTAATTCCAAATTGTTGAATTGTTGAAGTGAAAGCATCAAAATCGGCTCCAATTGTAAAGCGGTCTTGTGGAGAGAGTAAAATGGTTGAGTTTAACCTATGTTCAGTAGAATCAGTTACAGTTTCAGAATAGCTTATGTTTGGGTATTTGAAGATTCTTAAATCACTTAGCTGGTTGTAGGTCAATGTTCTGTCAATGTCCTTGAAAATTTCTCCCGGTGAAATAGAAACAGCATCGACTATAGCTTTTGGTCGATACCTCATTTTTCCGTAGCTGTAAAGTTTGTATCCGTTATAGCTTATAGAATCTTGAAAGGTTTTGTTGCGGTTTTCATATGCATAATCTGTTACTATTCTCACTTCATTAACCTTGTGTACGTGGAATGGCGTGGTGTATGTGCTATCACTAGACACAATCTTACGATCTGGAATTATATAGGTGATGTTTGCTTTGTGGTTTGTGTCTATAGTGTCTGACTCAAAGAGCACATATTCTTGGTCGAAATGAAATAGTCCAGAATTGCGAAACTGTATGGTAAGCCGGTCGCGTTCGTTTACAAAATCGGAGGCATTATACTGTTTGCCAGGCTTAATAAAACTACTGCTTTTTGTTTTTTGAAATAAAGAATCAACAACATGCGAACTTATTTTTTCTAAAATAGTATCGCCTACAAAATAGGGAGTTTGCTTTTGGATGTTAAATACAATTTCAGCTCGCTTTTCTTTCTTTTTGTTTGGAATAATTTCATGCGATATTTTATTGTTGAAGTATCCATAGCTAGCGTACCATCTTTGAAGTCGCTCAGCAGATTTCTCTATTTTATTATCTGCAATTATAACAGGGGCATCACCAGATTCTTTTAGCCATTCATTGAATCCAACATAAATGCTGTCCATACCTTCTACTTGTTTTTTTGACAATAATTTTGTCAATCTCGCTTCTCTTTTCGGTTTTTTGTGAAGCCATTTATTAAATGTAGAGTCTGGGTGTGGATCGGCAAGATTGTACACATGGAGGCCTAAAGGCAAGCCAATTAGAGGGATTTTCGGATTGGGTTTTTGTGCTAATTGGCTATGTACACCTGGGTCATTAATTTTCACACTATCTACCATTATAGTAGTATTCGTCAGGAGATATTTATCTTCAGGCACGCGTTTTACAGCGCTGCAAGAAAAAAACAAACCCAATAATCCTATAAATAATGATATTTTTGTGAGGGTGTACTTCAAGTAGGGTGCGTTTTTAAACCGTTTCAAAAATAGTATAATTTGATAAGCAATAGCCAAACAAAGTTAATAACAAGCCTAAAGC
>DATGMT010000026.1:0-2683 GCA_035307265.1 Aequorivita sp. | reverse complement strand
TTAGACAACCTAATTATGCTGATGTGGTGGAATTGGTAGACACGCCGGACTTAAAATCCTGTGCTCAATTATGGGCGTGCGGGTTCAAGTCCCGCCATCAGTACTTTATTAAACCTCAACCGTTTGTTAATCAAATTGTTGGGGTTTTTTATTTTGAATCTACTAGTATTTGTATTCCCAATCTAATTGAGCTTCTTACTTGCAAAAACTCCTTCTAAAAACACTTTGAAATTAATTTTAGTTTGAATCTCATTCATCTCAAGTCACAACTATTTGCTTAAATTTGCAAAAAGATATTAATCAAACTGATGCAAGATTTAGTATTAAATATCCTCACGCTTGGACTAAAGCCTTTATATGAGAGACAATGCAGTTTCCATGACTTAATAACTGATTTTAGAGCTAGATTTTCAAATCCGCATAGAGCTGGAATGGTAGCAGCCGATGTTAATGAGTTCTATCAAAAACTGAACAGCTTCAATTTTAGTTTTATTCTTTTTGAAGATTACTACAAGAATTATATCGAAAGCCTAAATCGATTAAAACCATCATTTGTAAATGATGAGCTCGATTTGGCTTTTTTGCGAATAGCAATAGCAGAAAACAAGTGGAAACCAACAAAGCCATATCTAGTTTTTAGATATCATTTAAAATATAAATTTTGGTTGACTTCTAAGTTTTTTATCTCCAATCAAAAAAAGCGGAACTTTAAGAAACTGAACGAAGTTGGGGCAGTTGGGAATGAAAAAACAAAGGAAGATCCTAACAAGAAATGGATTAGAGTTCCTATTAATCGAGATAGAAAGTAGAAAAATATAACACTAAAAAAGCCTTCTCATTTCTGAAAAGGCTCTTGTTTTGAACACAAGTTTGCTGCTTATTGACCGTCAGTAGCGTCTTTAATTGCTTCTTTAGTGTCTTCAGCTGCATCTTCGATAGCATCTCCTGCGTCTTCCATAGCCTCTCCTGTTGCGTCAACAGCATCGTCCATAGCTTTTCCAGCAGATTCTAATGCGTTTTCAGTTTTAGCTTCTACTGATTCAGCAGTATCCTCTACTTTTTCTTCTGTAGTTTCTCTACAAGAGTATATAGAGGCAACTAAAGCAAGAGCAGTTAGAGATAAAAATACTTTTTTCATGGTTGATAATATATTAGTGATTAATAGTAAGCAAAAGTAGCTTAAAATTTTGATAATGACATAATTGTTAAAGGGAATTATTTGTTGAAAACTAGATCTCACATGGATAATATCCACTTTTTGTCTTGGAAATAATCCATGTATTAGTTATTTTTAACATATGAAAACAATATTAACTATAGAGGCGCAACGCTTCAAGCAGCTAAGAGAAGATTTAGGATACACTCAACAAGCTTTTGCTCAGTTACTTAACATTGGTTCAACAACGGCAGATATTGAGCGAAGCAGAACAAAAATAACAGGTAAAGTTGTTGTGGATTTGATGAGTAAATTTAACATTAATCCACTTTGGCTTTATGGAAAAAGTGATGAAAAGCATATTGATATTACTAGAGGGGACACCTCACCACGAATACTTACATTAGATTCTGAAGGTAATGATAATATTGTTTTGGTAAGCCAAAAAGCTGCCGCTGGATATCCACACAATATCCAAGAAGTTGAATGGTATCAGTCATTGCCACACTTCAATATTCCTTTACCTCAATACAGAAACGCTTCCTATCGCGGATTTCAAGTTGAAGGAGATAGTATGCTGCCTAATATTCGCCCTAAAGAATGGGTGTTAGGCCGTGCTGTTCCAAATATAAGTGAAGCTACAGACAGTAAAATTTATATTGTGGTTTTAAAGGATTCGGTTTTGGTTAAGAAACTGCAGAAAATGCCCAATAATCCACATAGTATTCGACTTATTTCTCTAAACAGTGAATATCCGCCTATAGATGTTAAGGTGAAAGATGTACAAGAACTCTGGATGGTAAATAGTAAGCTCACATTTGGAGTTGATGAACCTTCAGATAGTAATTTGCTTAGACAACTGCACGAGTCTATGGAAGAGTTAAAAGGAAAACTGAAAAACCTTAAATAAAAAAAAGGGGTGCTATAAAACACCCCCTTTGGAATTAAGTCTAAATGAAATTAGTCTAATTCTTTTTTCTTGATTTTAGTATTGCCATCATCATCTGTTTTGATTTTGACTTTCAAATCTTCAGTCTTCATCTTGATTTTATCTCCATCTTCAGAAACTTTGATATCTGCGCCCTTTTCTTGCATTTCTTCAACTAACTCTTCGGTTTCAGTCTTTTGATCACGACAAGAGGAAACAGAAAAGGTTAAAAACCCTGCAAATATGGCAAGTGTTATAAACTTTTTCATAATATTTAAATTTAAGGTTGATTTTAAATACTTCAATATTAAAGCATTTCTTTTATTAGCAGTTTATTTATATTCTATAATTTTCAATCTAAAAAATTTAGAAATAAAAACTAATTGAGTCTATTTCCTGATTGATTAAATCTAGATTTAATCAATTTCGTCAATAGCCTCGTCGATTTTCTCATTTACTTTTTTATCGACTTTTTCGGCAGCTCTCTCAAGAGCACCTTCTTTTTTAGGCTCTTCAACTTTTACCTCACGAATAATTTCTTTAGTGTGGGTAGATTCTGTTTCGGTCTTCTGATCTCTACAAGATCCAAACCCGAAAGT